>DASYTA010000495.1:0-8732 GCA_036002745.1 Cyclobacteriaceae bacterium
CATTTGCTGACCTTTACGGAAATGCTACGGCCGTAATTTCTTGGACCTTTGTAACGTTAGATAATGTTGCTCCTGTCATAACATTTACGCCTCCTCAATTAGATTACAAATTCAGTTCAACACAATTCGCGGTAACAGTTACTGACAACAGCGGCACCGTTTCATCTGCAACACTTTGGTACCGAAAGATTGGCGGAGGAAGCTTTACTGCCTTACCAGGAACTTTAGCTTCCGGAACATGGAATTTCACTGTACAAGAGTCATTCTTCGATGCAAACGGCCTGGAGTTTTATTTAGAGGCAAAGGATCCCGCAAATAATACAGGACGACTTCCGCTTGATCCTAACACCAATTTCTATTCCTATTTGAATTACAAAGCAGCGGATAATGTTGTTCCATCGGCCCAACTCGGTTTTGGTGGTACGGTAAGCGGTTGGAAAATTTTTACCATACCATTTGATTATGGATCAAACAATGCAGTGAGCACTGTGTTTGCTCAATTAAGCTCATTAACCATAAAGACAGATTGGCGGATGTTAACTTATAAGGATAAAACTGCCTGGGCAGAATACCCTGGCGATTTTGCTACTTTCAATAGAGGTCAGGGTTATTTCATCAACATTAAAACTCCAATTACACTCAAGATTCCAGATGCGAAAGTATCCCCAAACAACAGAAAGAATCTTTATCAGATGGCTTTGAAGAAAGGATGGAACCAGGTTGGTAATCCATACCTCACTCCTATTTCGTGGGACGATGTGAAAAATTTCACTGGCAACAGCGGCTTAACAGGCACCGGTGCGGTTTTAAAAACATTTTCGAATCCTAATTATGTAAATGCAACAACGCTTCAACCATTTGAAGGTGGTTTTGTATTGGCTGAAAGTGATGTCACGATTTCTATTCCCTTCTCGGGTCAGACTACCATTGGTGGCCGACAAGAAAAACCAACATTTGTTGAAGGTGATTGGATCTTGCCTCTCACGCTGAAAAATGGAGACGCAGAAAATGATTTTGGTGGAGTAGGAATGCACACTCAAGCATTATTTTCTTATGATCAATTTGACGATATCAATGCTCCGCATTTCATAAACTATCTTGAAATGAATTTTGCTCACCCCGAACACATTGCAAAACAATTTGCACGCGATGTTGTTCCAACGCAGAATGAATATACGTGGGAATTTACCGTTGCAGGCAATACAGATGGAGTAACGCAACTGACTTGGGACAATTCATCTCTTGGTTCTAATCTTAAAGAACTTTTCTTGTATGATATGGCCAACGAAGCGTTGGTCAACATGCTCGAACAAAATAATTACTCCATTGATCTAAAGAGGGCCTCACAGTTTAGAATTTACTATGGAGATAATTTGAAAGACAAAATCAAACCAGACAATATAACATTGGGCGCAGCTTATCCTAACCCAAGTCGTGGAGGGAATGTGACCATACCATTTACACTGCCTGAAAATCAATCCAAGTACCAAGTATCATTGGAGATATATAATTCTTTGGGCCAGAAGGTGTCGACAATAGTAGATGGTCTTTATAGCCCAGGCTTTTATTCATCGCAATGGGAAACAACTCAGACTACTTTATCTAGTGGGCTCTACATCTACCGGATAAAAGTGGCTGATAAAAATAAATCTGTGGTCTTAAGCGGGAAAATTGTTCTAAACCAATAAATAAAAAAATATGAAAAAGTTGCTGGTCCTTTTAGTTGGCATCACAACTGCGCTTAGTTTAAGTGCCCAAAATGTAAGCACACGCTCCAACGAATTTCAGGTTGACCTTACCGATCCGAAAAAAGTTGCTAATTCTGTAATCCCCGTGATTAAGTGGATCACTCCTATCGCAGAAAGTAATTATGCAGCAGACCCAAAGTTCAAGATCAAATTTGAAATTGAATCTACTTCTGCACTAAAGAACATTACAATCGCCATTAAGGAAAGCATAGAAACCTCTTCGAGAGGCATGTTGCAAATTGAACCGACTACTGAAGCAGAAAAGCACGTAAGCATAATTGAAAAAAACCTGACGTTAATGGATGGCACCAATGTTATTGAAGTTGTTGCAGAGAATATCGATGGGGTTAAAACTGTAAGCCAGCGAACAGTGACAGTAGGAACCACAGCCATGGCAGACGCGAGTAAATTGGATCGTACCGATTATGCGATCATATTTACCACCAACGATTATGACAACTGGCCCGATTTGGTAAATCCTGTTAATGATGGCCGGATGATTGCTGATGAGTTGAAAAAAATATATGGATACAAAGTTGAAATTGTTGAGGGCGGCTCTCAATCTGATATTTTGAAGAAGCTTCGTGAGTATGCCGAGAAAAAGTATAAGCCATTGGATCAATTGTTCATCTTCTTTGCGGGTCACGGTCAGTTCGATCAGACCTTTGGCGAAGGTTTCGTGGTAACAAAAGAATCTCAACTTCATGACGAAGCAAAGACCACCTATCTTTCGCATAATCGCCTTCGTTCAATCATCAATAATATACCGAGTGAACATATTTTGTTAGCGATGGATGTTTGTTTTGGCGGAACATTTGATCAGGCCATTGCTCATCGTGGTTTAGATGATGAAGTTTACAAAGAAGCAAGTCAAGCTGAAATGGTGACTCGTAAACTATCTTATAAAACAAGACGCTATATTACTTCAGGCGGAAAGGAGTATGTGCCCGATGGTCGTGCAGGCATGAATTCTCCATTCGCGAGAAAAATGCTTGAGGCACTCAGAAGTCGTGGAGGAAAAGACATGATCCTTTCGCTAGGCGAAATAAACACTTACGTTGAGGCACTTAAGCCACAGCCTAGAGCTGGTGAATTTGGAGATAATGCACCCGGTAGTGATTTCATTTTTGTGGTGAAATAGAAGAGATCTGTCTCAAAGCAAAAGGGAAGCTGCCACGAAAAGAATTGGCAGCTTCTTTTTTGTGTCGATAAATTAATTCAGGTTGGAAAGCTATTTTAATTTTGCATTTGAAATAATTCTATTTTTGTTAGATGCTTAAATCATTTCTAAACGCGTTTGCAAGAACATTGACGCTGGTTGCCATATCCACTGCAGCCTTCGCTCAACAAGGCAATTATTTTCTTTCACACTTTACACCATCCGATGAAAGAATAGATTACCTCACATTCGGAATGGCTCAGGACGCCAAGGGTGTTATGTACTTTGCGAACAAGAATGGTGTGCTCGAGTTCGATGGGCGCAATTGGAAACTAATTGGCACGGCAGGCCCGATGTTTACCATCACAACTTCAGGTCAAGATGTTTTTCTGGGAGGGCTTAATGGATTTGGTAAAATTGCGATTGGTGCAGACAACGTTCGATCCTACCAATCGCTTTCGCAAAATCAACCGGAAGGCAATAATATTTTTTCTAGTCTCGCAATCAACGGCAAGATTTATTTTTCAAACTCACATGTAGTGTATGTATTATCACCCACTAATGGAGCCGTTGAGTCTGTTATAAAAGTGAAGCCACCGGAAGAGCTATCTGGTTTGCTTGAAGTTACGGGGAGTGTTTATGTAAAATCTACCAGCGGGATTCTAAAGGTTGAGGATGATAAACTAATTCCTTCAAATTTTCCATGGCATGATAATTTAACGATTGAGTTTAGCGCCTCTTCACCAACATCTCATTCTACTTTACTCAGTGTAACTGGGGGCCGTCTCTTTTTAGCCAACGCTAACGGGCTAAAAGAAATCAATGTAACCGACAAAGATTTTCTTATTCATAACATACCCATTTCAGCCAACTGGATGACTGACGAATTAGTAGCTATCGGCACGCTGCGAGGAGGAATAATTTTTATTAATCCTCAAACAGGAGTTACTCAAGAGATAACTAATTATTATACCGGTCTTCCTGACAATGAGGTTTACTCAATGATGGTAGATCGCAATCAGGGCCTTTGGGTAGCACATGACTATGGATTTACACGCGTAGCGCCTTCCTTGCCATTTCGATCGTTTAGTCATTATCCTGGATTGGAAGGAAGCTTATTGTGCGCAAAAACTTTTCATGGCGAGACTTATGTTGGCACAACCCTGGGATTGTACATTTTGGTAAAGCAAGATGTAACTCAAGAAGTTTTCATCAATCCTTCAGCTGGCTCTAAGAGCAAAGGGTCGAGAAAGAAGAAGGGTCTTTTTTCTTTCCTTAGAAAGAATACAGTTGAAGAATCGACCACTCAAAAAAAAGCCGGAAAGTTTGCAGTGAAATTAACAGGCTATGTTTATAAACGAGTGGCTGGGATTGATGGAAAAGTAACTCAGTTAATTGAGTACAATAATCAATTACTAGCGGCTGGAATTTTTGGTATATCCACTATTGAAGCAGCTAAGTCAACACCAATCACATTGGTGCCCGTGCGTTCCGTTTACATTTCAAATTCTCTAGGGGAGTTGCTTGCCAGTACATTGGAGGATGAAATAAAATCTTTTGCGCCAAAAGCAAAGGGCTGGAAGGAAACCAACTTACTCGACACTTTGAATGATTATGTCAGTTATATTTTTGAAGACAAGTTTCAAAACATTTGGCTTTGTGGCCGAACTGACGCAATCAAAGTTGAAACAGTTGATGGAGAAATTAGCGCAGTTGAACGCGTACCGTTTTCAAATCCCACAATAGACGAAAGTGTTGGCATCGCTTATGGCAATGAAGTGTATGTCGCCACGGGAGGAAGTTTTCATCGTTACAATCTCAAAGACAATGTTTTTAAAAAATATGATTCCTTACCTGGACCCAAAAAATATTTTGCATCAGCTGGGTACTTTTGGTTTAATGATGGCCACCGGTGGCGCACGGTAGATCCGCGAAAGCAGGCTGCATTTAAGCTGGAATGGCTTAGTCTTTTTCCCAACCTTCGGTTTATCGCTCCAGCCGATAAGGAAAGTTTGTGGGTGATCACAGCAAGCAATGAACTTTACAAATTTTCAGGTGGCCTTGCCCAACAATATAAAAACGACTACCCTCTTTTTTTACGTGAAGTGCGTGCACAGCAAAGTAAAATAGTGCCATCGCGTTCTATTATAGTTAGTCAATTGGAAAACACTGTTGACTTTGAGTTTATTCAACCTGACTTTCTTGGAATGAGGGCTGTGGAATATCGGTATCAAGTAAAAGGACTCAGTAAAGATTGGACGTTATGGGCTTCCACTAACAACATTGTAAACTTTTCTTATCTGCCTACGGGCAAATATAAAGTAGATGTGCAAACGCGCGATTTAACTGGCAAAATTTCAAAAGTGGAGGAAATAGCTTTAGAGATTGAGCCACCTTATTGGAGACGGCCATGGTTTTATTTGATTGAAGTAGTTTTCTTTAGTGCGATGGTCTTCTTATCCATGCGTTTAAGTGCTGGAAATAAAAAGTATCGCATCATTAGCCAATTGTTGTCACTCCTAACGGTAATTATGGTTATACAACTTGTTCAAGCGGCTGTGAATTCTCAACTCACCATAAAGACAACACCAGTGAAGGATTTCTTCATACAAGTTGGAATGGCACTATTTGTATTGCCATTTGAAAATTATCTACGGAAATTTATGTCAAGAGCGCGGAAGGAAGAAGCAGCGACTTAAATGTCGCAAATCGTTATTCCTTGCTGCAGCGAAGTGAGTTTATTTGTCCTTGATGGGATAAACTCTTGCGCCACAAAACCTTTAAACCCTGACTTCACAATAGCTTGCATAATAGCTGGATAGTATAGCTCTTGTGTTTCGTCAATTTCATGACGACCAGGTACACCTCCCGTATGGAAATGCGAAATGTATTTCATGTTTTTGGTGATAGTAGCAATCACGTCACCTTCCATAATCTGCATGTGATAAATATCGTAGAGCAGTTTGAAATTTTCCGAACCCAATTTTTCACAAAGCTTCACACCCCAATCAGTATGGTCACATTGATAATCCTTGTGATCAACTTTACTGTTGAGCAATTCCATGCTCACTGTTATGTTGTATTTAGCAGCAACTTTATGAACTGGATCAAGACCCTTCGCACAATTTTCAAGTCCTTGCTCAGACGAAAGACCCTTTGCATTTCCGCTGAAACAAATTACATTTTTCAAACCTGCATCTGCAGCTTTCGGAATGTTCGTAGTGTAATCTTGAATTAGTTTTTCATGAAGAGTCAAATCATTAAACCCCTTCGTTAATCCTAAATCACTTGCATAAGCCATCGCACACGTAAGGCCGTATTTCGAAGCTGTTGCCCACTGCGTTGAATTCAATAGGTCGATTGATTTAATTCCCATTGCTTTGGCAGCTTCGCACAGTTTTTCCAAAGGAATATCGTTGTAGCACCATTGACAAACGCTATGGCTGATATTTCCCTTCAGATCGGCCGGGAGTGCATTCATGGATTTAGCGAATTGTGGCAGTGCAACTGAGCCAAGTGTAGTTGCTGCAATTGTTTTGAGGGCTTGTTGTCTGTTCATACTCGAAGTTACAAAATTGTAATACTATTTTTCATTCCTATAGATCACACCTTCCTTCATCACGAATTTTGTTTTTTGCAAATCCAAAATATTTTTTGATGGATCTCCCGATACGATTACTAGATCGGCAGTAAATCCATCTTTAATGTATCCCAGCTGATTGTCGAGATGAAATGCTTTTGCGTTTACACTTGTTGCAGCCTTCAGTGCATCCATTATTGGTAATCCGTATTCTACCATCAGTTCGATTTCTAATGCGTTATCACCGTGAGGAAATACGCCCACATCACCACCCATTCCGATCGCGACTCCTGACGCAATTGCTTCTTTAAAACTTTTTTTCTTATTAATTATCGCAGCGGGGTCAGGCTGACTTCCTTTTTTCCATCCTCTGTACTGTGTAATCATATCAACAGCTGCTATAGTTGGAATGTATGTGACATTGTGCTCTTTCATCAAATTGGCGATTTCAGCGTCAATAAAATCTCCATGCTCGATTGTTTCCGCACCAGCAAGCACGGCACGCCGGATGGCTTCTTTACTTTTTGCATGGCAGACCATCACGCGGCCGCTGCTCTTTGCTACTTCGTTGATAAGTTTCAATTCATCAAGCGTAAATGTGGGTTGATCATCGCCTTTCAAACCCCAGCGGTAATCAGCGTAAACCTTAATGAAATCGGCACCTTTGTCGATCTGATCTCTTACTACGCGAATCAAATCATTACCATCGGCAGCCTCAGCCCCCAACATAATCTGCATATCATTGTCGTATCCTTTTGGCCCGTAGGATCCAGTAGCTACAATAGCTCGACCTGCAACCATCAAACGCGGCCCTGGAATGATTCCCTCATTGATCGCTCGCTTTAATGCAACGTCAGAGTATCCGGCACCTTCGGTTCCTAAATCGCGTGCTGTTGTAAAGCCGGCCATTAAAGTATTTTTGGCATGAACTGTTGCACGAGCCGTGCGATAACTGTCGGTCTCTTTCAAAACCTGAGTGTCCCAATCCGTAATGTTATAAGGATATAGAAGTAAATGTGAATGACCTTCGATGAGCCCTGGCAACAAGGTTGAGTTGGGATAATTTATTTTTACAGCATTAACGGGCGCAACAATTTTTTCTTTTGGTCCTGCTGAAATGATTTTGTTTCCAGTTACGATCACCGCCCATCCTTCATGAATGATTTCTCCATCAAAGACGCGATCTGCAGTGACATAATATGATGAATTCTTGTCTTGTGCGTTAACTTGAGTTAGAAGAATTGAGAGGAAAAAAACGGAGATCGATTTCATTATTAATTTTTGAGAATTAAAAGTTAAGGAAAATGGAACGCTAACAAAACAAAAAACCCTTTCTCGGTAAAGAAAGGGTTTGAATGCATTAAAAATCTTTTTGCTTTAGATCGCTTTTAGTGCAGCATCATAATTAGGTTCATCACCAACCTGAGGAACTAACTCAGTATATTTTACTTTTCCTGCAGGATCGATCACAACAATCGCTCTCGCGAATAATCCAGCAAAGGCACTGTCTGTCAACTCAACTCCATATGCCTTGCCAAATCCTCTACCGCGATAATCAGAAAGTGTAATGGCTTTGTCAATTCCTTCAGTCCCACAAAAACGTTTTTGTGCGAAAGGCAAATCTTTGGAAATACAAAGCACTACTGTGTTTTGAAGATTGGCGAGGTACTGATTGAATTTTCGAGTTGAAGTTGCGCAGACTCCGGTATCAACACTTGGAAAAATGTTGAGGATAATATTTTTTCCAGAAAAATCTTTAAGGCTTTTATCGCTCATGTCGTTAGCAGTGAGAGTAAAAGCTGGAGCAGCAGAGCCGACTGCTGGTAAATTTCCGATGAGGTTTGCTGTGTTGGGGCCGAGTTTGGTTTGTGCGTTCATTTTTAATTTGGATTTAGAATTTGTTCAGGCAGTTACTTCTTCAGTTACAACTTCAACACCTGCGTTGAGTATAGCTCCGAAGCCACCGTAAATATTAGTTAGATTTTTAAAGCCAAGGCGCTTCATTAGTGAGATTGCAGTCATCGAGCGGTAGCCGCCACCACAATGAACGAGATAAGGTTTATTCTTATCTTTTTCACTAAGATTATTTGGCATTCCTGATAAAGGTATGAAGGTTGCGTTCTTTACATGACTTATATTCCACTCACTTGGTTTGCGCACGTCAATTACTTCAGCTCCCTTTTTAATTTCTTGTTTCATGTCTATCGGCTGAATGGATTTCACTGTTTCCAATTCTTTTTTCCAT
>DASYTA010000496.1:0-4578 GCA_036002745.1 Cyclobacteriaceae bacterium
CGCTCCCCTTCTGCTGTAGTAACATAGTTGGTTTTAATCAGCAAGTTTTCATACTTCACACGCTCACGACCTGATGCTAAGTCTCTCTTGAACATATCCCAACGATATTTGCTTTCCGCCCATTGCGCATACATCTGCTGATTGGTAGGTGGTGGTGAATTGAAATTATTGAGAAACTGGATCACCCTGTTTCTGTCGAAATTGCCAGCTGAATCTGTGAAAGATTGTTTTACGTTCGGATCGATATTCTTTCCTTGTATCATGTCCCAAATCTCATCGGTAGTTACTTTCACACCCGCTTTTTCGATTTGGCTTTTGATGGCATACTTCAGGATTAACAACTCCCACGCCTGACTTTGAAGCATTGGCCTATCTCTTTCACCCGGTTGACGGTTGTAAGACAATGCATAATTGTTTTCGCGTTCTTGAACCGCATTTTGATATTCATCGCGAGAGATGCTCGTGCCGGCAATCTCACCGATGTTATTTTGATTACCTCCAAAGATTGATCTCGGCCCACTGCCAAATAAATCACTTCCTACAATAAATGCTCCCATCGCAAGAGCTACAAAGCCTACTACAAACTTCGTCATCTTCGTTCTGAGTGTGCCGATCAATGCCATAATTCAGTATCTATTTTAAAAAATTAGTTTATGCTGATTTTCTGTTTTGAAAAAACCGGGGTCAAACCCGCCTCATCCGGATTACCCGAAAAAAGGAGTGCAAATTTAAACGGATATTAGTATTCGCCAAAGCGATTAGTGATTTATAAACCTATTGTTTGTCAGATAGTTATAGGTTGATGAGACCTTAACTTCATTAATTCTCCTTATCCCAAATCACTTTCACGATGTCGATCCGTTTTTTATCCGTTTTTTGGATGACGAATGTAAAAGGTGAAATAGTGATCGACTCGCCTTGTTTGGGAAAATCTTCGGTATAAGCCAATATCAATCCCGCGAGAGTTTCGTACTCCCCTATGGGTAAGTTAAGTCCAAAATTTTCGTTGAGGTAATCCACCTCAAGGCGAGCGCTGAACAAAAAGGTTTTTTCATCAATCTTTTGTTCTACCAAGTCATCATTGTCGTGCTCGTCTTCTATCTCACCAAAAATCTCTTCAATTAAATCTTCCATGCTTACAATGCCGGAAGTACCTCCAAACTCATCGACCACTACCGCCACACTTTTTCGTTCCTTGATTAATTGCACCATTAAGTCGTTGGCCATGGTGGTCTCCTGAGTTACTATGATTGGCGTAAGGATGTCTTCGATTCGTTTTGGTTTTTTGAACAAGGCAGCCGAATGACAATATCCGATCATGTCATCAACTGTTTCACGGTAAACCAAAATTTTCGAATGACCACTTTCTACAAACGCTTCTTTTACTTTATCAATGCCTTCATCAACAGCCACCGCCGTAATCTCCATGCGTGGGATCATGCAATCACGAACCTTAACTGTCTTAAATTCGAGCGCATTATGAAATATTTTTTTATCGAGCTCAATATCTTCATCCTCATGACTTACCCTCTTCATATTCTTGAGGTAATTATTGAGATCGATCAGTCCGAATACTGGCCTTTCTTCAGAGTAAGGAATGCCTAACACTTTTGTGATAACAAACTTAGAAAGTCCAACGATTGAAAAAGTCAACGGGAAAAGGAGGTAGTAAAAAAAATTGAAAGGAACTGCCAAAGCCGCCAACACTAAATTCGGATTGATGAGAAATAAACTCTTGGGAAGATATTCTGCAGTAAAAAGAATAAACAAGGTTGAGATTAAAGTTTCAATCGTTAGACGAATTACTTCGTCGTTCAAATTTTCAGGTAAAAAATCCAACAGTGGATCGATCAACTGTGCCATGAAAATCCCAAACAAGACTAGAGCAACCGTGTTACCAATAAGAGTAGTGCCAATAAAGGCAGAAGGGTTTTTTAAAAACTTGGACATGATGATACCCCAAGTCACCCCTTGCTTGCGCTGTAACTCAATTTGCAATTTGTTGGATGATAAGAAAGCGATTTCTATCCCCGAGAAGAAAAAGGAAAATACAAGTGACGCAAAAATTAATGGCAAAAGACTGGTGTCCATGGGTTATTTCTTCTTGCGATACATGTATAGAAAAAAGAAAACTATTGAAAGCATTACTGCCCAATAGCCATTGCCAACACCCAGCGCCATCATTTCGTAAATACCAATTATAATAAACACTACTGCCAATGAGAGGAGCAGCACACTACTTAATTTCATTTATAATTTTTTCCTAAACGGCAAAGATAACAGTATTTCGGCATTGAAGGCGGTCTAGTCCTTTACCTCAACTTGGCCGGAGGTTTCTCTGAGGGAATAATCGGACAAGTCCTGATTCGCTTTTAGATGAGTCCCGTAAATAACATCTTGATGATCGGTGATCGTAACAAACTTTTCAGTGAATATCTTTTTTGTGGCGGGCATCCAAAATAGCTCTTCCGTATTGAGCTGCTGTTGTTTATCAATATTAACAACCACTACATTGCCCCGACCGCGCCACTTATTTTCCTGTTTAAAGTAATAGGCTGTGTTGGCTTTAAGTGTAGAAGTCATTTTTCCTGTTTCATCATAAAATTCAAGGTAAATACCTTCCGGAAATTCACGGTCGCCTGATTGAAATTCATTAAATTTCTTTGCCTGCAAAATGGTTTTTACTTTTTCCTTTTCAGCATAGTGCATGGTGATATTCTCCGCCTGGCGTAATGGCCCATCATAAATGATTGGCTTAAGTTTTTCTTTTGAAGTGCAGGAAAAAAGAAAAGCCAAAGGGAGGCACCATTTTAAATAAGAAACAAATCGAACGGAAATCATCATTTGAATAAACAAAGAAGGCTGACCATAAGCCAGCCTTCTCGCAACTTTCGTGCTATATTTTTATTCTTTTTTCGCTTTAACGGTAACACTCTCATCGATCCAGCAAGCTAATTTCTTCACCTCACCTTGTTTCATGTTAGCCTTCTGCAATTCGGCTAGTGTTGGGTATTTCGTTAGTGTTTGCTGACACTTTTCAACATTGGCCGCCTTAAAGTATTGCTGATACGCTGCAATGTAGACTAATTTTTCTTCGGCTGAACCTGGTGTTTTAGAGCAGTCCGCAGCCGCAGACGAATAGAGGTCGCCTAATTTGTTATAGGCATCCTTACCTGTCGGATCAATTACCAGCGCTTGCTTATACAGGTCACGCGCTCCTGGTTTATTTCCTTTTTGAAATTCAATATCTCCTTTCAAAAGATTGACCCAGGCTTTATCTGCAGGCGTGGATGCCTTTGTTTCAATTTGACTTAAAAGTGGAGTTACCTTATCAAAATTTTTGTCTTGAACATTCTTGGTACACAAGTCTTTTGCAACTTTTATGAATTTGGTATCAATCTTCTCCGTTACCTTCTTATAACCTTCAACCAAGTTTGCCTTGTTTTGTTCTTGCGCCTTCTTCACTTTAACTTCGATAATGCTCATCAGGTTATTGTAGCGCGTCATGATCTGATCTTCACTTAAATTTTTGAGCATCTCAGCACTATTCTTTATGACACTCATGTAGGAATCCAAGTTGTTATCGAGGACGTTATTGCCGCTGAGTTCGTAAGTCTTATCAAAAATTGCCAGTACTTCGGCAATCTTGGCTTTGTTTTGACCATTGTACTTATAAGCTGAAAAAGCCTTTCGGTTAAGTACATTCTCTTCCTCACCGCAATTCTTAATTCGCAAATCATATATCAACAGTAATGAATCAACATACTTCTGCTTTAAAGATGGATCAAGTTCTTGGCTCGCTAACTTGTCATAAGTATCGGCACCAGTTACATAGAGTTTTGTATGCCACTGTGGCGCATTGTTAATCATCCATTGGATGCCGCCAGTTGCGCCTTTAAAGTTTTGATCTTTATAGGCCGCTTCATATACTTCAACATACTTTTCTGCCTTGGCCTGGTCTTGGGGCCATTTGTAATCATTACACTGTGAGAATGCACTGAATGAGCTCATAATAAGAGCTAGACCAAAAAACACATTTTTACTCTGCATAGGTTAGAATTTAATCAAATTTTCTCTTAATAAACCATTGATCATTGAAAGTGACTCCAAAATACACCCTAAAATAGTTTTCTTCAATAGTACTTTGAGGAAGAACTCCTCTTTTTCCAATTTTAATACCTAAATCAATGGTAGAAGCACGACCAACTGGCAATGAAAAACCGAATGTTCCTGCTACATCTTGCAAAGGATTCCCATTAACTAAGTAGGGCATTCTCTCAAGGCTTGCACCAACCCGGTAAGTGATACGACTTAGATAGTTGGTGTAATCGTAAACATCGGGTGTAAACTCCATTCCTACCGATGATTTATAACCTACTGTTGCAATCCCAATCGAGTTGGTAAACCCATTGAAATCTCTAAAATCATTATAAGTAAAGTCACCACCGACAGTCCATTTATCGATCTTACCAAAGGATAGGCCGATGCCAACGTTTTTAGGTATATTAGTTTTGCCTCCAGCATTTTTAACTATTGTTGTTGAATCTATAGTAGGGCCAGAGGTACTTCTCAATTCGT
>DASYTA010000497.1:0-2272 GCA_036002745.1 Cyclobacteriaceae bacterium
CATTGATACGATGGATACACTCGGTTCGGTGGAGCAAACAATTCGAATGGTGGATGCAGGTTGTGAATACGTGCGCATTACTGCACCTAGTATAAAGGAAGCACAGAACTTACAGGAGATTAAAAATGAATTGCGGAAACGCGGTTACACTGTTCCTCTTATTGCGGATATTCATTTCACACCAAATGCTGCAGAGCTTGCTGCGCGAATTGTTGAGAAGGTACGTGTCAACCCTGGCAACTATGCTGATAAGAAAAGATTTGAAGAGATTGAATATACAGACGCTTCTTATGATGAGGAGCTGGAAAGAATTCGAAAGAAATTTACTCCACTTGTAAAAATTTGTAAAGAGTATGGCACGGCCATGCGCATTGGTACTAATCATGGATCGCTTTCTGATCGCATCATGAGTCGTTATGGTGACACGCCTCTTGGAATGGTAGAGAGTGCGCTTGAGTTCCTGCGGATATGTGAAGACCTGGATTATTACAATATTGTCTTGTCGATGAAGGCGAGCAATCCGCAAGTAATGATCCAAGCGTATCGTTTGCTGGTTCAAAAGTTGGATGAAGAAAAATTTCAACCTTACCCTTTGCATTTGGGAGTAACTGAGGCAGGTGATGGCGAAGATGGAAGAATTAAATCTTCAGTTGGAATTGGAACATTGTTGGAAGATGGATTGGGAGACACGATTCGCGTTTCGCTAACTGAGGAGCCCGAAGCAGAAGTTCCCGTAGCAAAACATTTAGCTGAGAGATACACCAATCGCAAAGCCACCTACATAATACCGGAGATTAAAAATTATCCGATTAATCCATTTGAGTACACAAGAAGATCAACGACCGAGGTTTTAAATATTGGCGGAGGTCATCATGTTCCTCGTGTAGTTGCTGATCTTTCATCGAAAGAAAAAATTACGGCTGCCTCGCTTTTTTCGTTGGGTTATCATTATTCTGTTCCTCTCGATAAATGGAACATTGCCGACATGGCTTGTGATTATCTCTACTTAGGAGATCGTACAATTGATTTTGAAATTCCAGGAACGTTGGGATTGATTTACAATCACAAGACTTGGCTTTCGCATCAAGATGAACCACATGCATTCCCACTTATAACAGTCTCTGATTATTTGAACATTAATAAGTTGTCCGAGAAATTGAATTTTATCAAAACTGAATTATCTGAGGTCAATGATAAATTGATCGACAAATTAAAGTTGGATAACACAGCTGTGTTGGTGATTACAACATCAAACGAACATGGCCTTGCCGAGCAACGAAGATTGTTTGTTGAGCTAATTGATCATCATTGCAAAACACCAGTGATCATTGGTCGAGAGTACAAAGACCTTTCAGTGGAGCAATTGCAACTTTATGCAGCTACTGATATTGGCGGCTTATTAATTGATGGACTAGGTGATGGAGTGTTTCTTTCCGCTCAAGGAATTTCTGATAAAGTTGTGAATGAAACTTCGTTTAACATTTTGCAGGCAACACGCACACGAATTTCAAAGACCGAATACATTTCATGCCCTTCTTGTGGACGCACACTTTTTGATTTGCAAGAAACGACTGCAAAGATTCGCTCACGCACCAGTCACTTGAAGGGAATTAAAATAGGAATTATGGGTTGTATTGTTAATGGCCCAGGCGAAATGGCGGATGCAGACTATGGCTATGTTGGTTCAGGACCGGGACGCATAACTTTATACAGAGGTAAAGAAGTAGTGAAACGAAATGTGCCAACGGCACAAGCTGTGGATCAACTGATCGATATTATTAAGGAAGATAGCAATTGGATTGAAGTAACAGGGACGATAAAAATGTAATGCAATGGAAAAGCAAGGGGACGAGAAAAAGAAATTGACATTCAAAGAATTCTTTTCGATGGGGGAGGTGGGAGGCTATTTCTTCCGGAAGAAGGATCCATCGCGCCCATCCAACATCAATATCAAAATGATGCATGGCGTAAATAAAATTTCTATCATCATTTTCTTGATCGGTGTAATTTATATCATTCTCAGACGTTTATTGTGAACCTGGAATCCTTTCGTGATCACTGTTTGAAAAAGGAGGCTGTGACGGAAGAGTTTCCTTTTGGGGAGGATACGTTAGTATTCAAGGTTGAGGGAAAGATGTTTGCACTCACTGATGTAGAGAGTTTTGAGAGCATCAATCTCAAGAGTTTGCCGGAAGATGCTGTGCAATTGAGAGAGCAATATCCAGCCGTGCAGCCTGGATATCACATGAACAAGAAGCATTGGAACACGGTG
>DASYTA010000498.1:0-1632 GCA_036002745.1 Cyclobacteriaceae bacterium
CGAGTCCGGCCATAACTAAATCAGTTACTGTAAAATAGTAAAGAAGAGCTATGAAAAACATCTTTAAAAAACTTGGCAACTTAGTTTTTTACACTGTGATTGTAGGTTTGCTTTTCTACCTGTATTCAAGTGGAAAGGAACCCAAGGCATCTGGAGACTCTGGGTTCTTAATCGGGATTTATAATAAGTTTTGGAGAGACGCTGACGCATTCAATTTATTCTTCTCGATGATAACATTCTCCGCGTGCTTGATTTTATTCGTTCTCTTCGACTCTATTTTAACCAATCTGTTCAAGCGATTATCGGTAAAAAAAAAATGGGCAAGTTTTACGACTCAACTTTGGTTTAAGAGAACTATCCAATTCACCTGCAGTTGTGGTTTGGTAATTCTATTGTTCGCTCTTCTGGCCAATATATTTATAGTAACCCTTGGAGTGAGGAAAACGGTGAAATCAACTGAGGTTAAAAAAATCAATGATTCCATCCCAGCGCTTGTACTAGGAACGAGTAAATACCTGAAAGGAGGAGTCAACAAATGGAAAGAAAACAAATATTTTACCTATAGAATGGATGCAGCAAAGGAATTATGGAGTGCAGGTAAGGTAAAGGAATTTATTGTTTCAGGGGATAAGACCGGCGCGTATGATGAAACCCGAGACATGAAAAATGATTTGATTTCAATGGGTGTGCCCGAGGAAAAAGTAAAAGTGGATACAAGCGGCTTGCGTACCATGGACTCGATGCATAGACTAAGAAATCTTTTCCATGTGAGGGAGTGCTTTATTATCAGTCAGGATTTTCACGTTTGGCGTGCAATATTCCAAGCCACTTTATATAAGATGAGGCCTATTGGCTACTACGCAAAAGGATCTTCCACATGGGGAATGATTTTGCGGGAACTTCAGGCAAGACCAAAGGCGGTATTGGATCTTATCTACTTTAATATGATGCCGGTAGACAAGCTGGATCCTGAAAAAATGCAAATCCACAAAGAATTTACAATGAGTTCCGATAAAGCTATTATCCTCGTCGGGTTCATCATCATTGCATTTATCGCTTCACTGTACGTTTTTTTTAAATACATAGACTAAATAATTATGGAAGAGATAACCCAACCAAACGAGGATTTTATTTCCTCAAATATTGAGGAGTCATCTGATTTTAACCCAGCTCCTAAGAAGAAATTGAGCAAGCCGATCATCATCGCACTTTCCTCTATCGTCGCAAGTATTATTCTGATTACTCAGTTGTATGAATATACTGACATTGAAATAGTTGATAAGATTGTTGAAACAGTTGCAAAGAATACCGGCTTAGGTACAGGCTTGGTGGCAAAAAAGGTGGAAGAGAAGGCACGAAAGAATGAGGAAGAAAAAAAGGAAGTGGTAATTACAGAACCAGCTCCGGTTGAAACAACGCAAATTGATGAAGAGGAGGAGAAAAGAAAAGTTGACTCGGTATTATTTGCTCAGGAACTTGAGAAAGAAAAGGCAAAGAAAAAGAAAGTTGTTTTTAATACTGTCATTGACTCTGCTGTTGCAGTGAGACCAGAAATTCCCAAAAAGGATTCGGTTGCCGTCGTCGAGAAACCAAAAAAGAAGAAAAAGCTTTTCAATGGATCAGAGGATGAGG
>DASYTA010000499.1:0-4792 GCA_036002745.1 Cyclobacteriaceae bacterium
AGATTGGTGTTAGATCCTCCGTTGGTGTATTTGAAATATCAAGCTCTTCTAATTCCGTTAATTGGCCAATCGTTTCTGAAATCAGGATTGGGCCGTCAGATACTTTTAAATACCTTAAAGACTTGAGGTTATCAACTGGAATAATGCTGGTAATGGAAGTACCCGAAACATGTAATTCTTTAAGCCTAATAAATTCGCTAAGCCCAGACAGATCAGTTACAGGCGCATCCTTAATATGCAACACTTCTTGCTCAACGAGCTTGTGTAAGCTTTCTCGTGTGGTGTCCTTTACCTCAACCTTAAATGCTGTTTTCCAATTTTCTGAAAGATTTTTCCACCAACGATTAAGGTGGACGGTTTTATAAATCAATAAACATTTCGAATTTGATTCCAAAAATTCCAGGGCATTAATGTCATTCACTCCAGTCTCGTCGAGAAATAATTTTTCGAGGCTAGTTGCACTTTTCAAAGCGTTAATACTTTCGATCTTGCAGCGATCAGCCTTAAGTGTTTTTATTTTTTTAAACTGACTTACTGGCGAGAGATCTATCACATTGGTTTCGCTCACATCTAAGTATTGAATATCTCGATGTTCTCGAATCGGGCTCAGATCGCCAACTGCTGTCTTGTTGGCAACAACCACTCGAAGCTTTGGAAATTTCTTGAGTGGTGTGAAATCATTGATATGAATCTTTCCACTGACGTTGATTGAATCAACATTATCGATTCTTGCAAGCTCCTCCTTTAGAGGTGTGTGACTAATCCCTGCTGCTTTACTAATCACCTCTTGCCAATCATTTGAAAGAGCATCCCACCACGATTTCAAGTCATAGGAATCATAAACGACCAATACTTTCGGCCTTAAAGCCATAAATGCATCGGCTGTATTTTTTTTTATTGGAGTCTGATCGCAATAGATTTTTTCGAGGTGATGCAAATTTTGTAGCGGCTGTAGATCAGCGATTAGTGTGTGATTCGCTTCCAAAACTTTAAGATGTTCAACGCTAGCTAATGAACTGATATTGCTAATCTTTGTGCTATCACAAATTAGTGAACTCAGGTTTTTCAACCCTTTGAGTGGAGACAAATTTTTTACAGTAGTATTTGAGATATTCAATTCTGTAAGTTGAGTTAGGTTTTCTAAAGCACTTATCTCTGAAAGACTTGTGGCTTTAAGGTTGAGTGAAGTCAAGCCACTAAGATCCGCCACAGGACTAATGTCCGTAACTTTTGTTCTGTTCAAGTTGAGAGTACTTAACTTAGGCATACGCTGAAGCGTTGAGATATCATTAACTTCAGTATCACTTAAGTTTAGTTTTTCAAGATTACTAGAATACTTAAGTGGTGAGAGATCTTTAATCAATGTATTTGACAGATTCAATTCACGCAGCTCCGTTAAGTTTCGAATAGGAGCGAGGTCATTTACAAGTGTGAAGGATAGATCGAGCGCTTTCAAATTTTTGAACTGCGAAAGAGGCTCAAATGATTGGATGTATTTGTTGTTAGCAAGGCTAAGCTCTTCAATAGATGTAATTTTCTTGATATCATTAAGAGTGGCGCTATCTGCAACACCAATTCTCATTTTGAAAATTGTTTGCCATTCGTAGGATAACTGAGCCCACCAATTTTGCATCGCATCCTTTTCGTTAATTTCATGAGTGTAGATGCTCACGATTTTTAAATCCTGATCTTTAGGATTGAAATTCACTTCAATAAAGCGAGGAATACTATTATTAACAGTTTTACCATCAACGGTTGTGCCGTTGAGATTTCTATGCAACGAGACTTTATAAAAATCATGGTTTCCGGAAGTGGTTCCTTGATCGATCTTATCGATCGTAAATTCAAATTTTATTTCTTTGAAAAAGAAGTTTATGTCCTTCAAATAGGCTACAACATCCTTATTGGTAACAACACCACGTTCTTCATCTAAATCATCTTCTACCTGAACCTTGGCATCTCTGAATATTTTAGAATAGCTTTCATTAATTAGTACATCTTTATCGCGCGTCGATGTGTTGTTGTTTCCCAGTGTATTTAATACAAACTCCAAAAAGGTGATGATGCCCTTTACTCTTTTCTCATTGGTTGCTGGATCTGCTTTTTCTTTGGCGTGAACAAGCTCGTTTGCCTTAGCTGGTTGCTTTTGTGGTTTTGCTTTTTGTTTTTGAGCAGCAACAGAGTGCGGAATAATGTAGAGTAATGTGGAAACTGCTATACAAAAACTAATTCTTAGCATGATATAAATATCTTTTCATGATGTCTTTCTCTGTGTCGTCTTTCAACTTAACAAGATTTGAAATGAGCCACCCTGTATTGTAACCTGAACGATTGAATTCGGAAATTTCAAAATACCATCCATGAATTTGAAAGAAATGAAATCGGACTAACTCTACTGATTTAAATTTCAGGTTTCCCTTTTTCGCTTCATACAACAAAACAGAAAGATGATCTGGTTTAAAACCTTTGGCCGTGAATTGACTAATGCTATCGCTGCGAGCAAACGCTTTTCGCAAATTCATGAAATCAAGTTCGTGACTCATCGGATGAAGAAATCTTCCTATCTTGATTGTGTCTCGCGCATAGTAAGGATCTAACCAATCTGAATGTGCTCTATTAATTACCCATTTATACCCCAGATGATTTTTCTCTAGCTCCATATACAAGGTCACAATGCGATCGACACCACTCATTTGAAATAGCGCATTAACTTCAGCAAACCAATTGTCGCCATGAAAGTCAAGGATGGATAATTCAGGTTTATCCAATACATTTTCTATAAATTCTTTTTTTAGCGAATGTGTGATGCCGGTGTTACTCTCATCAAACAATATCCCTAGATATTTTTTTCTGAGCTTGACGTTTCTATATTGCTTATCCGTTGAATAATAACGATTACCTTTCTCATCTTCTTCTCCATTGAATCTTCTGAAGAACTGGTTTACCTGCTTTGACTCTGCATAGAGCTTGCTTTCGTCTCCCAAATCGTCAATGATTTGAGCTTGAGCAGCAACAGAAAAGAAAATGATTGTAAACATGAGGAGCAGAAACAATATCCACTTCATCTGATCCAAAAACGTCTGCATCTTCTTCACTATCAATAAAAGATATTTTTAAACGGTTGTTTCGGTAACACGTATATCGCCCAGCAGCACATCCCAGAATTCAACAATTCTTCCTTGAATCTGAGTCTGCTTTTTCTCAACATAAATGGTAATATCCTTTTTGGTTGTGTCTTTGTACTTCAAGCCACCTTCCGATTCGCCTTCAAATCGTTGATAGATCGTGACAACACCAACATATCGTCCATCGGGCTGCCGCTCAAGATCGCTGATATAATGAATGTTATACCACTTGATTGATACGTGATCATAATTCAGAGCCATTAAATGCTCGAAGTATTTGCGCACTTTGTAGTAAGTGACTTCCTTTTTGTTTAAGGCAGACACACCCATTTCGCTTTCGGGCGCGAAAAGCTCCTCAGCTCTATCCATCACGCGATTTGCTTCCGAGTATTGTGTTTTTTTATTGCCGATAATACTGATGTACTTACTGAGATCCCTCACTTTTTCCAAGGCAAGCGAATCGATTGCCTGTTTTCGCGCAGGGCTTATGTTGTCCGTTTGTGCATGTGCATAAAACATCGAGCACAGACCAAATATGAACGCAGACAAAATTTTAATTTTTTTCATGGCTGTTCGAATTAGTTAATAATCTTTCTTAATTCCACTTCCGTTATTTTTCCAGCTCCATCAAGTTTTACATTCTCAATATTGTTCACGTTTTTCTTTTGATCTTTTAAATAATTGAGGTAAGCCTTGATCGTAGTTGGCCGGTCATAATCTTTCTTGCCCGCTTCTTCGCTTATGTATATCAAAACCGGCGTTTCTGTTGAAGCGAACATAGAGAGAGCTTCATTAATGCTGGCGTTCGCAGAAGCTACATTGGTTGAATTAGCAATTGCCTCAAAGTATTCATTGAGCCTGAACTTGGGGGCTGTCTCTTTCATTTCTTTAAGAGCTGATTCAGCGTCGATTTTGGCTCGCTCTTCCGCCGTCTTCTTTTTCATCTCCTCTTCTTTTTGTCTCTTCAGTTTTTCTTCTTGTTCCATCTTAGCTTTTTCTGCCGTAGCAGTAGTTGCAGTGGTTGTCTTTTTTGAGCTCTTACAACTAATCGCCATTGAAAATAAAAGTGCCAGCAAGACTATCTTGAATAAATTTTGAATTGAGTTCATCTTTTTATTTTTTATTCCTCTATAAACGTTTTTTGTGAAAATTATTATGTGCCGCAGTTCGAATAATATGTTCATTCGTCGAGAAAATTATTAAAGCAATACTAAGGCAACAAAGATCAAATGACAGTATACGATGTTCATTACATAACTATTGAATTAACTTATAATATTCACATATTTTGATCATGACTTTATCAATCGCCTTACACTCTCGAAAAAACACTTCGTTGCTTGCTACGTCAAACTGTGGCAAAATAATCCGTGCTTAAAGAGAATTCATTTTATTCAAGTATCACTGCTGGTAACTTGTGTGGCACAATTGAAAAAAATAAAGCACCCACACTATGGAAACAATCGAAGTAGTAAAAGAGGAAGGACCTAAAATTATTCACCATGTTGATCGTGTGAACCTCTACGATTTTGGTTATGAGAAATCAGGAAGTGTAAAGGGAGATCCTGATTTGTATGCCGCTTACTTAGGCCGGATCCTGAACGGGGATTTGGTTGAAAATAAATATGACGGCTTCACGGATGAAGAAAAGAAGGAGAGGATTAAAG
>DASYTA010000500.1:0-2992 GCA_036002745.1 Cyclobacteriaceae bacterium
TCGCGCCGGCGGAAACGGAAGGTTTAAAAAAAAAGCTGCTCCGGGAAGAGCAGTAGGCATGGTTTGGCTATTCCCAAGTAAGTTGATTTCTTCCTCACCAATATTTTCTAAATGATCAACACTAACAGCATTTGTCTTCACTCCTACTTGCACACCTCCCGAGCGATGAAGTTGGTTGGCATGTAGACGAGGCTTCATTCCAAATTTTTTCCCCTCATCAACAATTTGTTCTGTTTCTTCTTGCGAGAAAAAACCTTCTTCACAAAATACATCAATGTAATCGGCCAACTTCTCTTCCGCTACAGCTGGGATCATCTCTTCAGTAACGAGTTTCACATAGTCTCGCTTTTTCATTTCGACTGGCACAGCATGTGCTCCCAAAAAAGTAGTTTTCACCGTAAGCGGAGTTTCTCTTCCTATTTTCTTTGCTACCCGCAACATTTTCACTTCATCCTTGACGGTCAGTCCATATCCACTTTTTATTTCCACAGCTCCTGTTCCTAATCTGATTATTTCATTTGCGCGATCGAATGTTTTTTCAAAAAGCTCATCTTCAGAAGCTGCTCGCAATTTTTTTGCAGAATTTAAAATACCCCCGCCCTTGGCTGCGATCTCTGCATACGTGGCTCCTTTTATTTTCATTACAAATTCTTCTTCGCGACTTGCCGCAAAAACCAAATGCGTATGAGAATCAACAAAGCTGGGGAAGACAAATCTATCAGATGCGTCAATAGTATTTTTTGCAACAGTAGATGGAAGGTCCTCCATTTTTCCGAAGTCACTGATCAATCCATCAGAAAGTATTAAATAAGAGTTATTCAGGACGGGCAATTCGCCCATGGCGCTTCCTCTCAAAAATTCTGGAGTAGATTCTCTTACTTGAGCTAGGCCTTTGATATTAGTGATAAGTATATCATTGGCCATGAGAAGAGGATTTTATTTACCGAAGGACTCTACTTTTTGATCAAGATTTGTACTGTAAAGCGGGAAAGCTATTTTGAACATGGCAAAAAATCCTTGCCCTGATATGGTTGGGCGATAACCAAATTCTCCGCCGTAAGACCAGCTCAATGTACGATTGAATTTACCATCGATGCCTGCTCGGAATCCGATAGTGCTCATCTTTATGGCATCGGTAGAATATTTTTGACTCATGTAGGTAACAGGATCAAGTGTAAGTGAGGGCGCAAACATGAGGTCTAAAAACACTGTCATAATTCCATCGTCAATACCGTCATCATATTTATCAAAGCTAACGGCAACATTTCTAATCCAGGTCAGCGAACCTCCCAGATATATATTGGCAGAATGAACTGTTCCGAAAACTTCGAGTGGCTGTAGCTGGCCATACTGATCTTTATACTTATCTGGCAATCCAACTCCACTTGAATTCTTGAGGTCGTTATTTGTTAACCCCTGATGATTCATCGCAGTTGTCAAGTCAGCCGTACTATTCCATACTATTGCGCCTAATCTTGCACCATAAATTTTTCGCACCTTACAAGGTATTTCTGCATGAAGCGGAACAGTTGCCGCCCAACGATCTCCCTTAAAACTTTTCTTGTAGAGCACCATTTTTGTTTTCGAATCCTGATCAAAATCCTTAATATGATAGGTTGCTCCTAACTCGTAGTAACTGAAGGGTTGCGGTTTGTCTGAAATGTAATAACTGACATCTTGAACCGGAGGGCTCTGATTTTTCAAAAACGACTGTCTATTCAAATCGTAGAAGTCGCTGCTATACGTTTTGCGAAAACTCGCTTTTATATCAAACTTATCTTTGTGAAAGTAGCTTGCTTCAATACCAAAACCGGCATTGACGTTGGTTGCGAAAAGTTCACCGTAGAGCGGCTGGAATCCTATAAACAACTTATTGATGGAAAAAGGCTCATCATAAAGTTCCTCATAGGTAACAGCAGGCTTTTCCTTTTGGGTTTGAGCTGATGCAGCAAACGGAATAATCAACAGGATTAAGATAAAAAATCGCAATTCTTTCATGTTGACACGATTGGTGAAGCTATCAAAAAGCACTTTCATCAGTTAAAAATAGCACATTTTAAACGGTAAGTTAATCAAAACCAGTAAGGGCTGCCAGACGGTGTAAGGATTTTGAATAAAACGTTCCCTTTATGATAGATAAAAGGGGGTTTCAAGGCTTATTTATTGGTTCCGGCCTACCTCGTTTGAAGGAGATAAAAGGCACAAGCCCATTGTCATGGGTAGGAAGCATTTGATAGCCCGAAGTGAGTGCACCAGGAATTCTCTGCTTCATTAGACCCTCCTGAAAATAGGTACCATAAGTTTTCAGTGAATGACCCAGCACCATCAAGAATTCATATCCTTTCTGTGCATAACTACTCGGTAGGATTCCATGGGTTTGCAAATATTTCTTTCTGAATTGAATATAAGATCGACTGCTTATGGAAGCGAAGTTGGGCGATGCTAAGGCTACATTAATTCGTTCAAACTTTGAGAGTTCTACTGAATTATCCTCTAACCAACTTTCCTGGCCCACCAATATGATCGAGTCGCCACGAGTCTCTACACTGTTAATCACTTTAGTATAAATCAAAGCATCGTCTGAGGCAACAAACACACTTCCGATACTATCCATCTTGAGTTTAAATTGTGTCGGGTTTTTCCACTCGTCAAATTCAGTGGGTGTGGCTAATGTAGCAAGTATGTCGTTTGACGTTTCGCTTCTAACTTCTTCGGTATAGGCGATCGTTAAACCAAGTTTCAAGGCTGTGCGCATAAAGCTGAATGCCATGATGGAATCTTTTGGTGTTTCTCCATAAAACACAAAACAGTTTTTATTAGAAGATTTAGCCGCCAACAATTCAGCAGACTTCTCTCCTATCGTTGCATAGCTTGGTTGGTAAAGAAAACCAAAAGGGTTTTGGCCAATAAAGTCGCCATTGTTGGAGAATGGATGGCCAAACAAATTGATTTTGTTTAACTCAGAAAACTCCTGTACCGGTTTGGCATCTTC
>DASYTA010000501.1:0-5214 GCA_036002745.1 Cyclobacteriaceae bacterium
GCTTCAATTTAGTAGAGGTGAACGGCAAGAACGGTTCAACTACAATTGCCAGATTTGCTGAAATTTGAATGGCCAAATTTAAAATCGTTCCTACTCGTGACAAATCTGTCTTTGCCAATTTCCAAGGCTCTGTCTCTGCTAAATATTTATTTCCCATTCGCGCGAGGTCCATCACTAATGCAGTTGCTTCCCGAAAACGATATCCCTCAATTGAGGCTGCAATGCGCGAGGGGAATTCTTTTAATTCGGCAATTGCCTTTTCATCGATTGATGTTAAGGCTCCAGCCACGGGAACTTTGTTGTCAAAATATTTTTGCGTGAGTACCAACGCTCGGTTCACAAAGTTTCCAAGAATCGATACCAGTTCGTTGTTATTCTTCGACTGAAAATCTTTCCATGTGAACTCACTGTCCTTTGTTTCTGGAAGGTTGGTCAGCAACGCATAGCGGAGTACGTCCGGCTTATCCGGGAAATCCTCCAGATACTCGTGCATTTCAATTGACCATCCGCGGCTTGTACTCATCTTATCTCCTTCCAAATTCATAAACTCATTGGCAGGAACATTATCCGGTAAAATATATTCACCGGAGGCATGAAGCATGATTGGAAAAATAATGCAATGAAAAACGATATTGTCTTTGCCGATGAAGTGAACAAGTTTCGTTTCTTCATCTTGCCAATATTTTTTCCAATCGTCTTTTTGAACTTTTCCAAAATCTCGGCGAGGTGTGGAAAATTTTTTCTTACCGTCAACCATTTCTTGGAACAGCGCTCGCGTAGCTGAGATATAGCCGATTGGTGCATCAAACCAAACGTAAAGAACTTTACCTTCTGCTCCCGGCAATGGCACTTTAATTCCCCAATCTAAATCACGAGTCATAGCACGTGACTGAAGCCCTGCATCGATCCATGACTTGCATTGACCATATACGTTAGTCTTCCAATCGTCCTTATGAGAATTTAAAATCCATTCTTTCAGCCAGCTCTCATATTTCTCCAATGGCAAATACCAATGTTTCGTTGGACGCAACACTGGTGGTTTGCCAGACAAGGTCGATCTCGGATCAATCAACTCTCGCGGACTTAATGTTGACCCACATTTTTCGCATTGATCACCATATGCATTTGTATGACCACAGCGAGGGCAAGTACCAACAATGTACCTATCCGCTAAAAAGACTTTAGCCTCTTCATCAAAGTATTGTTCAGAGGTTTCTTCTGTCAAGAGACCCTTGCCATGCATCAACAAAAAAAACTCTTGCGAAGTCTCGTGATGAATGGGTTCGCTGGTGCGGTGATAAATATCAAACGACATTCCTAATTTTTGAAAACAATCTCGAATGAGCGCATCATATTTATCGATGATTGCTTTTGATGTCGTATTTTCTTTCAATGCTTGATTTGGGATAGCAGTGCCGTGCTCATCACTTCCACTCACGAAGACAACATCCTTTCCTGTCAAACGCAAATAGCGTACATACACATCCGCTGGAATATAGGCGCCGGCCAAATGACCGATATGTTTGGGGCCATTTGCATAAGGCAAAGCGGCCGATACCATATATCGTTTATAATTCTTATTCATGACTTACAAAAAGAATGCAAAGATGGTGAATGAAAATCAGATAATCGTTGAAGAAGACTTTGAAGAGGAGTCGGATTCTTTTTCAAACATTCCGATAAGGTTTTGCTCACTCTTACTCCTGTTTTTAATCACATCATTAAGATCTGACGGCAAAATAACATCAAACAAAGAACCTTTAGAATCTGAATTAACTAGGTTAACTTCTCCTCCAATTTTCTCTGACGCGATTTTTGCTAGGTATAGACCGATCCCTCCAATTTCGGAGCGCTCGGAAGCTCGCATAAACATTTGAAAAATATCCTTACCACTGCGATGTTTCATTCCAATACCGTTGTCTTCTACCCTCACTTTCACAAAACCTTCTTGCTTAGTTAACTTCACTTTTACATAGGGGTTCAGTCGATCTGATGTATTGTAAAACTTAATGGCGTTATCAATTAAGTTTTCTAAAATAATTCTCACCAATGCTGCATCAGATACGATGGAGCTGTCCGGCTCAATCTCACTCGTAATCAAAAACCGTGGAGGCAATCCTTTTTTTCGCTCGAACGCAAAAATTTCGTCTATGATCTCGCGAAAGTTGACGTTTACTGGTAATAAGACAGAACTATTGATGTGATTAACGATCATCAACCGTGTGAGAATGGTGTTCATCCGATCAGCTGTTACATCTAATTTCTTTAAGTAGTTAATAGCCAATTCATCCTTTACATCCATCAAGGCAACATTGCACATTCCTTTGAGAGTAGCCAAAGGTCCGCGGATATCATGAGAGGTTTTATAGATAAAGTTATCCAGTTCCTCATTCACTTGGCGTAGCGCTTTGTTAGATTGATTTAAATCTTTTGTACGATCTGTTACCTCCTCTTCCAACTGTTTGTTGTAACCGGCAAGCTTAGAATTTTGTTCCTCAATTTTATTCTTAGCGCTTGAAAGTTCTTTGTTAATTCTTTGCTGTCGTCTTGTAAAATAATAAAGCACCGTTGCAAGGCTTGCGATCAAACAAGTAATAGCAATAATAAAAAAGTATTGCCGCTCAGTTCTTGTAATAACTTCTTTTTGAAGAGCTACGATTTGATTTTTTTCAGCAATGGTTTTGAGATTTTCTCGCTGATCAAAATTTGTTTGAACTTTAGTAAGATTTTTAATTAATTGATCACTGTAAGTACTGTCTTTGGTCTGTATGTATCTATTATAATAGAAGAGAGATTTTTCATAATTCTTTTTGGTTCGATAATATTCTCCTAATGCTTTATAAATTTTTATCTTTCCTTCAGCAAGATGGATTGATTCAGCTAGTGCCTCCGCTTCCATAATGTACTTAACCCCAACAGCTTCATTCTTTAACTCAATTTCAACATTCCCTAGTTCGAAAAGAGTTTCTGAAGCGTAGCGCTTATCGTTTTGCTTTCTTGATATTTCTAAAGATTTTAAAAAACTATCTTTTGCGATTCCTAGCTCATGCTTTTCCTTGTAAGCAACTCCCAGCCCTGCCAAGCCTTCTTTCATTATATTGTCATCGCATTTGTCACCGCACAAATCAAATCCCTTCTTGAAAGACCTAATTGCTTCATCGAATTTGCCCAAAACATTGTATGATAAACCAAGGTTTGCAAATAACCTTTCTTGTCCGGCGAAATCGTCCAGCTCCTTGCTTATTTCAAGTGCTTTGAGGTAATTCTGTATTGCCCTTTCATCATCTTTTAGGTTGTGAAAAACTAAACCAATATTATTCAAAGCATTGCGGATAGATTTTTTATCCCCCTCTTCCTCCCTAATTAATAAAGACTGGTAGTGATACTCTAAAGCTTTGTCATAATTACCTAAATATGTATAAGCCAAACCAATATTATTCAATATGAATTTTATCTGGCCTTTTAAATCTCCATATTTATTTTGATTACGCTTTGCTACTCCTAATATGTGAATGAGAACTTCCGTTGCTTCTTCGTTTCTTCCCAAATAAATTAGAGCATAGGCTCGCATCCTCCCCCCTTGCACAATCCTTACAGAATCTCCAGTTGCTAAAGCTTGATTACTAAAATCATCCGCGTAGATAAGCGCTTCATCAAAGTTGGTTGAATTGTACGCCTTAAATAGTTCGTTCAAAATTTCGAACCTCTCGTCACCTTTCGCAGATACTAATTTTCCTTTTAAAGAATCAACCCTATGAGCATCCTGTGCAAGCAATGAACAAGCTGTCAAACAAAAAATAAACGTAGCTAGTCTAAAAAAGTGGTACAAGGGCAAGTTTTAAAATTAAAAAGATGAATGTTAGAAAAAATCAGAACAGACATTTGTATTGCCATTAGGGCACAAAGTAAAATTTTAAAACCAACCAACCAAAAAAACCATGAAAAAATTACTCTACGTTATCGTCCTACTAGTTGTTACTAGCTTTATCGTGACTTCTTGCACAGAAGAAGTTGTTAAGCCCAAAGGTGCTTCACTTACAGGAGGAGGAGTTGTTGAATAGTTAAATTGAAAATCAATAATCTTATGAAAACAAAAATAATATTGATCGCACTTGCTGCCATCACATTAGTATCGTTCACCTTAATTTCTTCTTCACACAAGGCAACACCTACAAAGCAAAATCAAAGTGGGTTTGCTATGCAAGACGCCAACCAATTTTAAATCGAACCTGGAATTTTCAAATGGCAGACTTTAATCTAGGCTGCCTTTTTGAATTCTAAAAATCGATTTTGTCATTAAAGCAACTACAAGTTGCTATTTGACAGGTTGAAGAGCGTATGGCTATCTCTGTAATAATGAGGTAATATGGCCTAGCAAATTAGCTGTAAAGTAGAGTCAGATTTACAAAAACTGATCTCGCATTGGTCTTGATCGATGTAGAAATGTATCAGGATAATAGCAAAGTAACATCTTGGGTGAATATCAAGCCCAATTGGGTCGAAAACTCATTGATTTCAGATGGTGCCAGGTATTTTTTGAACCTAAAAACCTTGTACCAAAAGTATTAAAAACGCAATAACTTAAAGTAAAACTTAAAGTTATCGACCAAATATTACATGGTTTTTTCATCGTTTTCGACATTTTCTTTAAGAATCAAACATCCATCTTTGATTCATACTTTACGATATTCAGCCTGATTTTATTAGCTCAAATAGCTGATTGCAAAGTCTTGCTTAAGGGGCACTTCGAGCCGTCAAAAGAAAAGGCTGATTAGAGGAAAAGTAAAGGATAGGGTCCGACTTTAAGCCACTAAGTTGTAATCATTTCCTTGTAAGCTTGTCGAGGTTTCAAATTAAGAGTCTGGAACATCATCTTATCTTGAACAACTCCTGGATTCGGAGTGGTCAAAAGTTTATCGCCTGCAAAAATACTATTAGCTCCGGCCATGAAACATAAGGCTTGTTCTTCCAAGGTCATGCGCACCCGCCCTGCCGATAATCTCACCATGGCTTTAGGCATAGTGATTCGCGCTGTAGCGATCATGCGTACCATTTCCCACACTGAAACTTTCTCCTGATCTTCAAGCGGAGTTCCTTCTACAGGGACCAGTGCATTCACCGGAACGGACTCTGGGTGCTCAGGTAATGTTGATAGCGTTAGTAGCATTCCTATCCGATCATTTTCCCCCTCTCCCATTCCAATGATACCACCGG
>DASYTA010000502.1:0-2673 GCA_036002745.1 Cyclobacteriaceae bacterium
CAATCATTACTGAGGCTAAGGAACAAGAAGCCGATGTTGTCGTTTCAATAAAAGATACCGGCATTGGAATCAGTCCTGAAATTCAAAAAATAATTTTCGAGAAAACTGCTGGTTATAGCACACGTGGCACAGCAAACGAAAATGGCACCGGCCTAGGACTTATTCTCTGTAAAGAGTTTGTTGAAAAGAACGGTGGCAAAATTTGGCTCGAAAGCGAAGTTGGAAAAGGAAGCACTTTCTATTTTACGATTAAGAAAGCTTAGTTTACTTTTCTTAAGGAGCAAGTCGTAAAACAATTCCATCGATCTCTTCTGTAATTCTGATCTGACAGCCTAACCTGCTGTTGTCCTTTACATGAAACGCCTGATCTAACATGGCTAATTCAGAATCACTTTGCTCTGGTAATTCAGTATCTGATTCAAGGTAAACTTGACAAGAAGCACATAAGGCCATCCCACCACACGTTCCTTCTACAGGCAATTCGTATGATTTGCAGATTTCCATGATGTTCATATTCATGTCCGTAGGAGCATTCAACTCATGGGCCACTCCTTCTCGATCGATGATGGTGACTTTGATTGTATCTTTCATCTTCACGTCAAATCAAAATCCGCTCACACCATTAACCGTAGTGTACTTCAGCACATTCTTTTTGTTCGGATGAATTCTCGCGAATGCGGATTGAACAGCTAAAGTTCCTTCATGAAAACCACACAAAATCAATTTCAATTTTCCTGGGTAGGTATTTATATCGCCCACTGCATAGACGCCAGGGCGATTTGTTGAATAATCAAACGTATTAACTTTCACAGCATTCTTTTCAATATCCAAACCCCAATCAGCAATAGGGCCAAGACTTGGTGTCAATCCAAATAATGGAATGAAATGATCTGTCTCTTTGACTACGTCTCCCAAGTTGGTGTGTTTAATAACTACGGCACCTACATGGCCTTTCGAATCAGGAGTAATACCTACTACCTCTGCCTCTGTGATCAGATTTATTTTCCCAGAGCTTGCCATATCCATTACTTTCTGAACAGAGTCTAAGTGTCCACGGAAAGATGTTCTTCTATGCACAAGTGAAAGTTCACTGACAATATTGTTTTCAATCAAATAGATTGTCCAATCCAAAGCAGAATCACCACCTCCAGATATTACAACTCTTTTTCCTTTATAGAATTCTGGATCGCGTATGATATATTCAACACCTTTATCTTCAAACTTGTCAAGGTTTTCAATGGGCGGTTTGCGTGGTTCAAATACGCCAAGACCTCCCGCAATAATCACAATTGGTGCTTTATGTTGTGTCCCTTTATTAGTGGTAACAATGAATTTATTGTCTTCAGTTTCAGCCAAGCTGACTGCTGATTCACCTAATGTAAAAGCGGGTTTGAACACAGCGCCTTGCTCCATTAATTTATCAACCAATTCGCCAGCATTAACGATAGGATAACCGGGGATATCATAGATCGGTTTTTTTGGATAAATCTCAATAAGTTGACCTCCTGGCACTGGTAGCGAGTCAATAAGGTGGCACCTTAACTTTAAAAGTCCAGCTTCAAATACGGTAAATAGACCTACAGGCCCAGCACCGATTATAATGATATCTGTTTCGATCATAATGATAAATAACCCGCGAAAATAATTAAATTCTGATTTGAAGGGTGATGACCTAAGTCATCTCTGTGAATTTAGGCTTGAAGGTTGAATTAATCGGCTTACCTTTGTGTTGCAATCAGGTATAAGTCTAGGCTTGAATAATCCAACATGAGCGACACCATCCTTCACGAATGCGGCATCGCCCTCATTCGCCTGCGAAAGCCACTTTCCTATTACATCGAAAAATATGGCCCTACCTATGCCATGAATAAGATGTATATCCTCATGGAAAAGCAGCATAACAGAGGGCAGGATGGAGCCGGAATTGCCAACATTAAAATCGATCAAAAACCTGGATTTCGTTTCTTTAGCCGGTATCGTTCGGTCAAAGCTCAACCGGTAGCTCATCTCTTCAAAAAGATCTCCAAAAAATATAAAAAAGCTCAAAAAGAAGGCAAAGATAAATTTCGCGATGAGAATTGGCTGAAAGAACACCTTGCCTTTTCGGGTGAAGTTTGGTTGGGTCATCTTCGCTATGGCACACATGGTATTAATAATATTGAGAGTGTCCATCCATTTTTACGGCAAAATAACTGGCGCAGCCGCAACCTGGTGATGGCCGGTAACTTCAACATGACGAATGTTGACGAACTTTTTAATGTATTGGTTGATCTTGGCCAACATCCAAAAGAAAAAGTGGATACTGTTACTGTGATGGAAAAGATCGGTCACTTCCTGGATGAAGAAGTACAACGTCTATTCCAAAAATATAAAGATCAATTTACTAATCGTGAGGTATCGGATATTATAGAAGTTGAACTGGATTTGCAGCGTGTTTTAAAACGTGCTTGCAAAGATTTTGATGGTGGATACACCATGGCCGGCATGACAGGATCAGGCTCTTCATTTGTGGTGCGCGACCCATCCGGGATTAGGCCAGCTTATTATTATGCTAACGATGAAATCGTTGTCGTTGCTTCTGAAAAACCAGCCATTAAGACCGCATTTAATATTGACTACGCTCAGATTGAAGAAATACAGCCAGGACATGCCGTGATCATTAATAAGGATGGT
>DASYTA010000503.1:0-8139 GCA_036002745.1 Cyclobacteriaceae bacterium
GAATATTGCTAGCGACGCAGGTAGCAGCCGGCGAAGAGAATAATCTCAACATCCGTATCTATGGTGAAAAGGGAGGATTGGAATGGAGACAAGAGGAACCCAACACCCTCATTTTGAAATGGCTAGACAAACCAAAAGAAATTCTAAGGGCAGGTTGGAAATATCTTTCGACAGAAACGAATTCGTATTTCCGCACGCCTCCTGGCCACCCTGAAGGTTATCTCGAAGCATTTGCCAACATCTATCGTTCGTTCACAAATGCCTTTCGCGATTACAAGCCCGGTAAGAAAATCAATGCTGAGAAATACGATTTCCCTGATGTGCACCATGGCGTGCGCGGAATGAATTTTGTAGAAACTGTAGTAAAATCTGCAGGATCAAATAAAAAGTGGGTAAAAATAAAATAAGTCACTATGAATGGTTTCTTTGAACATCAATACCTCTCGTACAAAAAGAATCACATTAAGAATTTGTTAGCGTTGGCCAAAGCCGATGGTTTTGTTCATACGAAAGAACAAAAGATGTTATTCAAGATTGGTAAGCGCTATGGCTTGAAAGAACGCCAGGTAAAAGAACTCATTGACAGCAAGGAAAAATACACAGTCAATGTGCCTGATAATTTTCATGACCAGATGAATGTACTTTACGACTTAATGCTAATGGTGTGGGCTGATGGTGTGGTAGAAAAAAAGGAGATCGCTTTTTGCGAAGCTTTAGTGAAAAAGTTTGGCATAAAGAAAGGCGTAGTGGCTTGGTTGCTTCAGGAAGTGTTTGAAAGAGGAACTCCGCCACCTCCGGACGAATGGGATGAATTGAAGAAGGAGGCGAAGCAGATGTTCGCTAAAGCATAAGGAAATCGATAACAAAAACGCTGATCTCTTAGGTCAGCGTTTTTTTTATTTTATGTCGCCAACTAAAATCACCAAAAAGACGTTATTATTTCATTCATCATAACCGCTGGGTTACTTCTGTGACAGAAGTGAAATTTATTTTCGTATTTTGGAGAATCGATGGAAGAAAACAAGAAACTTACTACACAAGAGAAAGCGCTTCAAATTAATTTAAGCAGGGCTATTTATGGCTCTTTTGCAGAGGTAGGTGGCGGCCAGGAAACAGCCGCCAATTTTTTTAAAGTAGGAGGGGCCAGTGGTACTATTGCTAAAACAATGTCGGCTTACGACATGAAGTTCAGCGATGCGATCTATGGCGCGTGTGATCGCTATGTAAGCGAGAATCGTCTCATGAGTATGATTGAGCATGAGTACCCATTATTGCCTGAACGTTTGCCTCATCGTATCGATGAAACCCGCTTCTTCGCTTTCGCTGACACCGTTGAGATTTTGAATTTTGAACGAACCAACCAAGGTCAGGGTTGGATGGGCATTCGGTTTCAGCTTACACCAAAAGGACCATACAACGATTGCGTGATTCACGTAAAGATGCATGACAACGATCAATTGCAGCAACAGGTGACCTTGGGGATTTTAGGCGTGAATTTAATTTATGCTAGCATGTTCCTTACGGATACAGAAGCGTTCATGCTTTCACTTTTAGATGGACTAACTATACGCAGAGCAGAGATTGATATGTTCCGTTTAAATGGCCCTGATTTCAAGCATGTGGATAATAGGTTGATGGCATTGAAACTGGTGAAAAATGGACTAACCAAAGCTGCGATGTTTGGCCCCGATGGCCGTGTCATGCAGCCTTCAGAATATCTGTATAAGAAAAATGTAATTGTACTTCGAGGTCGATTTCGCCCGGTTACACATGTGAACGTGGACATGCTCCTTACCTCACGGAGGCATTTTAGAGATGAAGAGGATGTAGACAAGAGTAGAATTGTGATGCTCACGGAGCTGACACTTAGTGACCTTAGCCCCGACGGCAACATTGATGAAAAAGATTTTCTATATAGAGCTGATATCATATGTTCATTAGGACAGAATGTTCTGGTCTCGAATTATTTTGAGTATTACCGATTGGTTGATTATCTCTCCAAGATTACCAAAGGTAGAAAAACTGGGTTGGTGTTGGGAATCTTTGCATTGCAGAAAGTATTTGACGAGAAGACTTACGAAAATTTGCGCGGAGGAATATTAGAGTGCTTTGCATCGCTGTTTGGCAGCAATATAAAACTCTACATCTATCCTGCACTTCGGAAGGACAACTCACTTTTCACATTAAAAGATTTCGAGGCTGAATTGCCCGATAATTTGAAGGGATTGTTCCGCTACTTGATGGACAATAATAAAATGGAAGATATCGATGATGCTAACATTAGCAACTTGCACATCATTTCGGATAACGTGCTGGCGATGATCAAGAAGGGAGAATCTGGATGGGAGAAATTTGTACCTCACAAAGTGGAGGAGGCCATAAAAGAACACGGACTATTCGATTATCCCGTAGAATCGGCTAAGATTCTTGCACCCAATTCTTAGGTTACTTTATTTCAAATTGGCCACTTCCAATTTTGTAGTTGTCAGTGAAAATTTCTACAACATATTTTCCAGCCGCGTATTCCGATCCCTTTTCGTAAAGATAACTTAGCTTTTGTTTGGTGTTGTCAAACAGAATTTCTTGCGCTGCAGTATAGAATTCTTCCTTTCCATTAAAAATAAACGTGCCTGAACCTTTGGCAACATCAAAGATTACTTGATTATTCTCATCGATGATTCGGATGATAATTTTCTTCCCTTCAATCGGTGCAACTTTGTTTTCAGCAAGATTAAAATCAACTTTTAATTTTTGTAGTTGTCTGTTCTTGAAGGGAGAGTCGCGCTCTTTGCCTTTGTTGTTCACCGCTTTGATCGAAATGTTCTCCGCTTTAAGTTGAGAGGCAATGGCCACTTTGTTGGCTAATTCATCCTTGTTCTTTGAGAGATTTACAATAGAGTCGCTGAGTTTGTTTTGTTTCGTTTTTAGAGTTTTGTTTTCACTGAAAAGCTGAGTGTTTACATTTTTTAATTTTTCAATTTCCTGGTCTTTTAATTTGAGCAACTCTTCGTAACCTTCTACTCTGTCTTTCAATTCTTGCAGAGCTTTAGCGCTTCGTTTATTGTTTCGCTTTAACTCAAGTTCCACCTCTGCTTTTGCCTTTTGTAATTCTTTTACATCACCTCCTAGCTTCTCTATTTCTGTGATTTTCTGATTCAACTCCGCCTGAATGTCGGTAAGTTTCTGCATGGTGCCGGCAAGGTCTTCTTCGGTTGTGGCCAGTTGCTCCTTTACTTCTACTTTTTCTTGATAGTCGAGATAGATTTTTACGCTTTGCACCAAAATTATAACGAGTAGCAACGCAATGAATATTGCTGATCTATTTCCCTTTTTTGGCTCCGTTGTTTCTTCAGTCATAAGTCAAATTAATATAAGATGAAAGTCAAAGTTAATATTTCCAGATAAAATGTTGCTTGTTTAAAACCAAGTCGAAGAATAAAATTCCGCATCGAAAAAGATCGATGCTCCCATAAACTAAATCATGTTTTTTAAGTTCATTCCATGCTCTGCCCATTTCTTCTGAATAGTAGATATCATCTAGAACGATTACACCATGATCGCTCATACGTTTGGCTAATAAATTAAAATAGCGAATGGTGGGCTCGTAACGATGGTTGGCATCAATGAGCGCGAAGTCAATCTTTTCCGGATTTTGCAGATAATCAGGAAGAGTCTGATCAATGTTGCCTTCCACTATCTTAATATTTTTTCGATTGAAATATTCAAAGTTAGTAAGAGCGATATTGATCATCGCTTTATTGCCTTCAAATGTTGTTAGTTTTGTTCGCTTGGCATTGGAAAGATAGAGCGAAGTAATTCCCATGGAAGTGCCCAATTCCACCATCGATTTAGCCTCAGCATGCCGGGCTATCCTGTAAAAAAGCACACAGTACTTTTCTTCATTAAGACTTGTTGCTGCGATGCGGGCAATCTCGCGGTTTCCATTCTTAAAGTGAGGTGAGGCAGCACCTAAGTCTTTCACCTTCACCAGCGTCTGATCCTTCAATAAACGTGCTCTTGTTTTTTCAATCTCCAAGAAAAGAGGATCCGTTTCGCCACGGATTACTCGGTTATAAAAGTCAAAGAAAAAGGGGGAATGGATTGAATGTTCATCAACAGCATCAAGCCAGTGATTAATATAGGACTTTACTTGGAAGTAATTCACAATGGTTTAGTACTCAAAGGTAAACTTTTGTAAGAGTGTTCTGGGTAAAAAAATCGGTAGATGGCAGGAGCAGGAGGTAAGATTAATTCAAACGAACAGGTGCTACCATAGTGAACTCTGGAATGGTAACGTAAAATTGTGACCCATCCATCACCCGTTCCATCAGATATGTACCACCCATTTTTCCCATCCCGGATTTTAGATTGCAGCCAGAAACATACTGATGTGAGTGGCCTGGTTCGAGTACAGGCTGCTGACCAACCACACCTTCACCTTCCACTTCGCGAGATTCAAAACCTGCGTCCTTGATATGCCAATGCCTACGAAGCAGTTGCACCGTAAATTCACTCTGATTTTCAATGGTGATGCGATAGGTAAAGACATAGTGAAATTGCCCCGGATTGGAATACGAAGGTTGATATTCCGTCTCCACCGTTACCTTTACACCTTGGGTTACTTCGGCAATCATCTGGTCAAAAATATCAATTTTTTCTAATTTTCAACATCTTAATTCTACACAACGCATAATTGTAAACAATGCCTGCTGATATAAAAATTGCCGATTCCTGGAAAGGAAAATTGCAGAATGAATTTGAGAAAGACTACTTCACTCAACTCATACAATTTGTAAGAAATGAATATGCAACTCAAACCGTTTATCCCCCAGGAAAAGAGATATTTCGCGCATTCGATAGCTGTTCATTTGACGATGTTAAGGTCGTAATCATTGGTCAAGATCCTTATCATGGTGAAGGGCAGGCGAATGGTTTGTGTTTTTCTGTGCGCGATGGAATTAGACAGCCGCCATCGTTGCAAAATATTTTTAAGGAGATTCGCAACGATTTAGAGAAACCAATTCCAGTCTCTGGTGATTTAGAACGATGGGCGAGGCAGGGAGTGTTGTTACTTAATGCAACACTTACTGTAAGGGCATCATCGCCTGGTTCACATCAAAATAAAGGATGGGAGGCTTTTACAGATGCCGTCATCAAAATTATTTCTAACGAGAAATCAAACGTAGTCTTTTTGCTTTGGGGTGCTTACGCTCAGAAGAAAGGAGAGGTGATCGACCGATCAAAACACTTAGTGCTGATGAGTGCACATCCTTCACCTTTCTCGGCCGATCGTGGCTTCTTTGGATGCAAACATTTCAGCAAAACGAATGATTACGTTAAGAGTAAGGGACTAAAAGAAATTAATTGGTAGTCATTAGTATCAAGACGTAAGACTGAATCTTGATACTAATGTCTTACTACGTAAGTCTAGTTAATCAACTTAAAGAATCTCTTCCATCTGATCTTGTGGAAGAAGTCGCCATACTTATCCAGCGAGAGCCAGATAAAAAATCCTTTGCCTACGATATGGTCTTCCGGAACAAAACCCCAATAGCGTGAATCGAGTGAGTTGTCTCGGTTATCACCCATCATGAAATAATAATTCTGTTTGAAAGTGTATTGAGTAATCTCTTTTCCGTCGATTGTCAATTTTCCGTTTTCAATTTTCGCGTCTTTATTCAAATCGAAATCCCGGATTGTTGCACCGTACATTGAAAGGGTGGAATCATTGATAGCAATTGTCATTCCTTCTTTGGGAATAGTAAGAGGGCCGAAATTTTCAGCATTCCAGGGAGCATATTTTGAGCTTGGAAAAACGCGCCCGTCAGCCTCGTGGTTGGTTTGAGGAAGTTCAATTGATTTGATGTAAGGCAGAGCTTTCACCTCTTCATATTTTTTAGCCGACAACAACATCATGTACTCTACCTGGTCAGGTGCAGTTCGTCCGTAAGATTGATAATCTTCCGGGTCGAGACCAAGCTTCTCAAGATTTCTTGCATTAATTTCATCCTTAGCAATTACATGGTAACGATACTGCATGTTCTCTGGATTTTCTAACGGCTGCCCGTTTACTATTAATTGCCTGTCTTTAATTTCAAGCACATCGCCTGGTATGCCAACACACCGCTTGATGTAATTAGTTTTTAAATCAACCGGATACCTTTTCCATTCGTTTGGAGGAACTTGGTAGTTATTCTCATTATAACCAGGAACATTAAACACCACAACGTCTTCTCTCTTTACGTGCGAGATTCCTGGCAATCGGTAAGTAGGCAATTGGATCCAATCCAAATAAGATGGGATGTCTGTAAACCATATTTTTTGATGCGTCAATGGAATTTGAAGTGGTGTACGTGGTGTGCGCGTTCCATAATGGAATTTGCTTACAAAAAGAAAATCACCTACGAGCAAAGAGTTTTCCATTGATGGAGTTGGGATGGTATATGCTTCCATGATTAGCCACCTAATCAATGTTGCCGCAACCACTGCAAAGACAATAGCGTCCCACCACTCACGAACTATCGATTTAGGTTTATTGCTTTCCTCTTTTTTCTTCTCCCAAAATTTCCAATTCATATCAGATATGGTTCAATAGTTAAAATAATTCAGTTCGAGCGAGTTGATTTTCGCGGTGCAAAGAAAACCAAAATATCCGGAAGTCAGAACTTTAAAAAGTCGTCCATGGAATAAACCCCAGATTTGCCCGCCAGCCATTCTGCAACCAAAACCGCTCCGAGCGCAAAGCCTTGCCGGGAGTGGGCCGTGTGTTGGATAAAAATATCATCGACCGCGGACTTGTATAGCACTGAGTGAGTACCAGGCGCGGGGTCAACTCGAAATGATCGAATAGGTAGTTCACTTGAGTCATGGGCAACGTTTAGCCTCCATCTTTTTTTAGAGGGATTATTTTTAATGATGCCTTCGGCAATACTTATCGCTGTTCCACTAGGGGCATCTTTCTTTTGTGTGTGATGTGTTTCGTCAACGAAAACATCATAGCCGCTTCTGCCATTCATTAGTTTGGCGAGGTACTCGTTTAGTTTAAAAAAAAGATTTACGCCCAAACTATAGTTTGAAGCATAGAAAAAGGCGGATTGTTTTTGCTTGCAAAGAGTCTCCATCTCGTTTTTCTTCTCCAGCCAGCCTGTAGTGCCACACACTACCGGGATTCTTTTTTCGAAGCAGTATTTCAAATTATCAATTACTGCATCGGGTTGAGAAAATTCAATCGCAACATCCGCGGTTCCTCTGAAGTTAGAAAGCTCATCTTGATTATCTACTTTACCAGCGATCGTGTGACCTCGCTCTAAAGCAATAGCCTCAATTATTTTGCCCATTTTTCCGTAACCAATAAGAAGGATTTCCATAAGATCAGATCAGAATTTTAAAGTCAGGCCCAACCCGAGCCCTTGTGCAGGATTAAAGGTAGGCTCCAGGCGCACATGCAATTTTGGATTTAGTTCAAACTCTTTCAAGTGAGCATCTACGTGCGCGTCTACCATTTGCAGGATATAAAAGAAGCCTGTAAAGATCATAAAATAATCACGCTGCCTACGGGCTTGGTCAACAGCTGCTCGTAATTGTTTTTCTATTTCGGGATTCGAAATCGTTGTATACACCGGTATATCCGGGTAGTTGATTATGTCAAACAATTGGTTTTTATACTTAAACTGTAAATCGTCATAATATTTAACCACTGCGAGTAGACCCAAAAATCCGCCATACACCAGTGGGATTTTCCAGTACTTCTTGTTGTAAGCCTGACCTAGGCCGGGTAGAACTGCGGAATAAAACAACGCTTTGCGTGGATCAAACCGCTTGGCGTAAGTTTCGATCGTTACTACTTTTCTTTTTTTACCTCGCCCTGTGCTGTCGTTCAGCAGATCAACTGGTTCTGTTTTAGAATTTTGTACGCTGTCTTTTTGTGTTTCCTGAGCTCTTCCATTTACAAAAAGCAAAAGGAGAACAAAGAAAAGGCCTACAATTCGCATGTCTAAAGCTTTAGGATATCAAGGATTCGGTTAAGGTCTTCCACTGACAAAAATGGAATACGAATATCGCCCTTTTTGCCGTCACTCTTTACAGTAACTTTCGTGCCAAAATGTGACGACAACCTTGATTGTAATTGATGAACTTCTT
>DASYTA010000504.1:0-1565 GCA_036002745.1 Cyclobacteriaceae bacterium
GTGGAGAAAGTGGCTACATCACATCGCACCCATTAAATCCTGATGTCTATTATGCCGGAAGTCAAGGTGCGCTGCTCACGAGGTATGATCGCTCAACAGGCCAAATGCGCGATATTCAAGTTTATCCAAGATTTTTTTCTGGTGAACCGGCCAGCGAATTGCCCGAGCGTTGGCAGTGGACTTATCCAATTGTGTTTTCACCTATTGATCCCAAAATTTTATACACCTGCTCTCAGCATGTTTGGAAAACGACTGATGATGGCCAGAGTTGGGAACAGATTAGTCCTGACTTGACTTATGCCGACCCGGAAACTCTTGGAGTATCAGGCGGTGTAATTACACGTGATATGAACGGCCCCGAGATTTATGCAACGGTGTTTGCCTTGGCGCCATCCTTTCATGATGTTAATACAATTTGGGCCGGATCAGACGATGGCAAAATTCAAATCACTCGCAATGGAGGTAAAACATGGGTAGACATTACACCAAAAGAACTTCCGAAAAATTCTGTTGTTGCGATCATCGATGAGTCGAGGCATAATCCAGGTACTGCTTATGTTGCTGCGTTTCGCTATCAGGTTGATGACAGACAACCTTATGTTTTTCGCACGAGAGATTATGGAAAAACGTGGACAAAAATTATCAGTGGAATAAAAGAAGGTCACTTCGCACGATCAGTTCGTGAGGACTTGGTGCGCCCTGGGCTTTTATTCCTTGGAACAGAACATGGCGCTTATGTTTCCTTTAATGCTGGTGACAATTGGCAACCGCTTCAATTGAATTTACCTGACACACCGATTCGTGATTTAGTGATAAAAGATAATGATGTAGTTCTCGGAACACATGGTCGGGGCTTTTGGATTTTAGATGACATTCAACCGTTACGTCAACTCACTCCCGAGTTGATGAAACAAAACGCTATCTTTTTTCAGCCGGGCGATGCTATTCGTGGAATCAATGACGAAGTGTTTCAATATTATTTGAAGGATAAAGTTGACTCCGTCAAAATTGAAATACTTGATGCCGAAGGAAAGTTGATTAAGGTCTTTAAAGGCGACAAACCGGAGTACAAACCCGATCCCGATATTCCAAGATGGGAGAGAGAACCTGATATGCCGACCACTGCAAGAGGACTAAATACTTTTGCATGGAATTTGCGTTACCCGGGTGCAACTGTTTTTGAAGGGATGATCTTATGGGGAGCTAGTGCCAAAAGTGGACCGAAGGCTCCAATCGGAAAATATCAGGTTAAGTTTTCAACGAGTCAATATTCTCAAACCTATTCATTCAATATAAAAATTGATCCTAATTTGAAAGGGATCACTGAATCGGATTTGAAAGAAACATTTGATTTGGCAATGAAAATAAGGGACAGAGAAAGTGAGGCGAATGGGGCGGTTATTCAAATCAGAAAAATTAAAAAACAAATTGATGAAGGACTGAAAAATAACACTGACCCTGCCATTGCGGGCGCTGCCAAAGAACTGTCTCAAAAACTTACAGCGATTGAAGAAGATTTATACCAGACTAAAAATAGAAGTGGTCAAGACCCACTTAACTTTCCG
>DASYTA010000505.1:0-5986 GCA_036002745.1 Cyclobacteriaceae bacterium
TGGAATCTTCAACCCTATTAATGCCTATTTATGCCGTGATCCCTCCCGTGATCAACTATTAACTAATGTAACAAATTGATGAAAGTTTTCACGTCGGACTTATTTTCGGTCAATATTAGTAGGGCTTAATGACTAGCCCTGTATTTGCCCCGAAAACACTTTTACGAAAACCATATTCCAGTTGCTTCATTGTCACCGGAATTTCTCCAGGAAAGAACGGAAAATATTGAGGAGAATTTTCTATTACTGTTGGACTGACAGCATTAACTCTAATGCCATTTTCCAATTCAATAGCAGCCGCTCGAACAAATCCGTCTACAGCCGCGTTCGCTGCGGACGCATTGGCAAAATTTCTTTGAGGCTCGTGGGTCAACGCTCCTGAGATCAAAGTAAAAGAACCCTTGGGTTTAATGTAGTGCTGACCAATCAGCACCAAATTTATCTGTCCCATCATCTTACCTTCTACTCCTTTGCGGAATTCTGTATCCGTAAGGTTCTTCCAAGGGCCAATATAGCTAGGACCTGCTGTACAAATCAGGGCGTCAAAGACACTCACCTTTTTGTACATATTCTCAATTGATTCTGGTGACGTAATGTCGACCTGAACATCCACGCCATGGCGATCTGCGCGAACAACTTCGTGCTCTTTTTCAAAAGCGCTTGACAAAAAACTTCCCATGGTGCCCGAAGCACCTACAATGATAATCTTCATAATTTTAGTTGATTAAATGTGAACGTAACGAGAAATCCGATTGTACTTCTGCTTAGCAGAACTGTACTTAGTTAATAGCTGTATGTGTGTTTATAGTATATGTTTTTGATTTTGTTGAAATTCATCTTCGATTAATTCTTTGTTGACCATCATACCGGTGGTAGTGCCCATTGAAATTGCATTGGCCACCGTGCGCATGCGCGTGACGTTGTCACCACAAGCGAAAACACCAGGGACTGAAGTTTTTTGAGTGGAGTCTATTTTGATGTATCCCTCTTGCGTCAGTTCACAACCCAGGGATTGCGGGGTGTTAGAATGTTGAGCAAAAGAAATCTTTGCATAAAGTGCCTTGATGGATTCTCTTCTCTCACTTTTGAATACTATATTTTGCAGATACCCGTTCTGATTTTTTAATTCTTCGATTTCATCTTCCACTATTCTAATTTTGTGACTTCGGAGTTTAGTTGCTTGCTCAATGGTGAGGTTGGATTTTCCATTCGTGTATAGCGTGAGATCATTTGTCCAGTTGGAAATCAGGGTAGCGAAGTCATACCCTCCATCGCCATTGGCAAGTATCCCAGTTTTTTGGTTGCGAACTTCATAGCCATGACAATACGGACAATGAAGAACACTGATTCCCCAGGATTCCGCAAAGCCCGGGATGTTTGGCATGATATCCTTTACCCCTGTTGCAAAGACTAATTTCTTTGCTTCAAATCTTTTGCCTGACTGCACACCAATGATGAATCGATCATTTGTTTTAGAGGCACTCGTTACCAGGTCATGAAGAAAACTTACTGTGTCATACATCAGCACCTGCTGTTTTGCAATCCCTGCTATCTCAGCAGGTGACCTTCCGTCATTGGTCAAGAAATTATGCGAGTAAGGGGTTTGCTTGTTGCAGGGGTCTCCACTATCAATAATCAAGACTTTCCGCAATGCCCTACCTAAAGCCATAGACGCGGCCAGTCCGGCGTAACTCCCGCCAATTATTATTACATCATATTTATTGTCACTTATCATATTGCTTTGTTCGTTTGAATTTGTAGGATCAATTTGTTTGTATGAGAAAATTTATTCTGTCGACCAAGAGGCAGTTTGCTTGGTGAAACCACCTTATTTAGTTGTACTTCTTACAAAACGATTCATCAAAAGTTCCAAAAAGGGAATTCCAATGAACATCATCCATGGGACTAATGATATAGTCAGAATGAATGTCCTTTGATACAACGGAAGGGCAGACAAGCTCTCGCCGAAAATGGCCAAGAACAATGTAATGGAAGGGTAGATGACCATCCATATTTTTAAGGATGCTAAGAGTCGTGCTTTTGTTTTCATTTCTTTGCGTTTAAATATTACGCAACAAAAGTAGAACGAACGACAGGGGTGAGGATAGGACAATTATGAAGTTGGATCGGACTTAGTTGAAATTCTTCCGGAATACATCCGGCGACCGTCTGGTTTTTTTCTTGAAGAAGCGAATGAAATAGGAAACGTCTTCATAACCTAAATCCCAGGCTATGTCCTTAACTTGATTACTAGTTGCAAGCAGATGTCGCTTTGCTTCCAATATTATCTGTTCGTCAATTAACTGTGCGGCTGTCTTACCAACTGATGATTTAGTGATAGCGTTTAGTTGGTATGCAGAAAGATTCAGAAGATCAGCATATTGAGAAACATTCTTCATCTCGCTGATTTTATTTTCAAGAAGCTCAATGAATTGCTCGAATCGCTCTTGTGTGTAAAGATTTTCGTTCTTTGCAAAGTGCTTCGGGTTTGTACTCTGCCTATTAAGCTCAATACAGAAGATTTCCAAATCAGCCTTGATGATATCAAGATAACCTTCTTGTTTGCTTGTGTATTCGTCAATGATGCTTCCTAAAATGGTATGCAATTTTTCAAAACTTCTCGCTTCAAGTTCGCAAAAATTCTTGCTGCTTGCTTTGCGGAGGCGTTGTGCTGATGATGTGTCTTTCGAACGGTAAAATTGATTATCAAACTCGACTATATATCCAATGGAACCGGCCATCAATTGCAGCCGGTGCACTTGACCAGGTCGCAGAAAGAAAATGGATTTGTTTGCCACCTTATAGGATTTGAAATCAATTTCATGAATGCCTTTACCTTCACTCACAGCAAGAATGAAAAAGAAGCTATGCCTATGCAACTCATGACGTAAGTCTTTGCCACCTAGTATATCCTGTAATTTGCGAATACTAAACTGACCAAGAGCCGGTTTCTCTGTTGCTCGTATATTTCTAATAGGGATCTTCTCCATTTCTTAGATACTGAAGGTTATGTTTTTCAAGGTAAGATTTGGGTTTTAGATTTTCCAATTTGGAGGGTTTAGGACAAATCTGACCTAATTGCTTCTTCAAAGCCAATGATGACAGTCTTTGACCTTCTAATTTACTAATTTCAAACATGAAGAAGTCTTTTGTTGTTTTGTTACACATCGGTTTTTGGGCAGTTTATTTCTTGTTGGTGTTAATTATGGTAAGTCTTTACTATAGAAGTGACCTTTATGCCAGCAGCCGAGAATCGCGAGTGGTGATTGCTTTACAGAATATTTTTCTTTTTGCTCTAACTCCATCCTTTATTTCGTTTTACTTCTACTATTTCCTTTTGTTTCCTAAGTATCTTCAACAAAAGAAATTTTTTCTTTCAATACTTGTTGGCTTGCTCATCTCTGCAGGAGCAGCTGTGATGGCGTACATCCTACATCGGTATTTAATTGAATCGGGCTACGTTATTGACATGGATCAAGGTGGCAAGAACGGACGATCTACAGCCTTCAGAGTAATCCTTATCATGACCTTTATTGGAGCCGTGTGCGGAGTCGTGGCACTGGTCATCAAGGGATTTATCACATGGTTCAATGAGATTAGACTGCGGGAGATTTTGAGGGAAAAAAATCACGAAATGGAAATGGCCTTGATTAAATCACAGCTGGACCCGCATCTTCTGTTTAATACCATCAACAATATTGACGCGCTAATTTTAAAAGATGCAGTGAAAGCTTCAGACTATCTGAATAGGCTATCTGATATAATACGCTTTGTACTTTATGAAACGGCAGCCGATAAAATTCTTCTTTCTCAGGAAATCGAATACATAGGAAAATACATAGCCTTGCAAAAAATTAGAACGGCCAATGAAACCTATGTGCATTTTGAAGTGACAGGCAGTATCGGAGACAAACGTGTTGCGCCAATGGTTTTTATTCCTTTCATTGAAAACGCCTTTAAGCATACCAATAATAAGAAGCTGGAAAATGCCATTACCGTCAAGATTTTCATAAAGGACGAAACCATAAACCTGATATGCGAAAATAAATACGAGCCGAAATCGGCTAAGCAGCCTATTGGAGGGTTAGGCAATGAGCTCGTTCAAAAACGACTGGATCTTATTTACTCCGGAAGACATACATTGGAGGTAAACAGAAATGATGAACTATACCGTGTCAACTTAACGATTCCCAATGATTAAATACACCTGCATCATCATTGAAGACGAACCTCTTGCTCTTGAAAAGACAAGGGACTTTGTAAACAAAGTTCCTTTTTTACATTTAAGCGCCATCTTCGATAATGCACTCACCGGACTTACTTACTTAAATAACAATAAGGTGGATTTGCTTTTCCTGGATATCAATATGGATGAGCTTTCTGGAATAGAATTACTTGAAAGTTCAAAAATAAATAGCCAGGTAATAATTACCACCGCCTATCAGGAGTACGCTTTAAAGGGTTACGAACTGCAAATCACAGACTACCTTTTAAAGCCATTTACATTCAATCGCTTTTTACAAGCCGTAAATAAAGCTCAGGAGAATATAGTTCATCATGCTTCAGAAACCCAACCGGACTTCATTTTCGTAAAGACAGAGAATCGACTGGAAAAAGTCATGCTTAATGACATCCTCTACATTGAAGGGATGAGAGATTATCGGAGAATTCATACGGTGAATAAAAATATCAAGGTAATGACCTTGCAAAATTTCAGTGAGTTTGAAACGTTAATCCCTTCCAGCATAGTGTGCAGGGTGCATAAGTCATTCATGGTTTCGTTAAATAAAATCGAATCCATTGAGCGCAGTAGAATAAAAATTGCAGACCAGTTAATTCCTATCTCTGACACTTACAAAGAGCTTTTCTTCAAGCTCATTAACAATCAGGCCTAAATCCGGGCTTTATTTGGCAGACTGAAATCATCAGTACGCAGACGTGTTCCCTCGCTTTGCATAATAGAATTGCCAGCCCAATCGCATTCCTCTTCATTTGTTCAACAAACAAACAATCATGAAGAAACAGTTACAAAAAGGACTCGTACTAGGTATGATTTTCCTTGCCGGCAACACCTTTGGTCAAACCGAAGGTGATGGATCAGAGTCAATCAAAGTTGGTAAAATGACAGAGCAGACTTACATGGACTTGCTGCTTAATGTCGTGGGTACAAACATCAATTATGGGAAGTCAAACAGTGCCTTAACGGATTATAAAAAATCGGTTCTTGGCGCACAGGTTGGGCTGTCATTTCAAGCAGGTATCACACCGAAGCTTTCACTTGTCTCGGAATTGTATTTCATTATGAAAGGGGGGGCGCTAAAAGCGGACAATCCATTTACTGCCAGCAAGACTACTCTTCGTCTGTATACCTTGGAATTTCCCGTGTTGGCTCGTTTTCATTTTGGTAAAGTGTATTTGAATGCTGGGCCCTCCATTGCTTATAATCTTTTTGGAACCAGAAAAATTGAAGACACGTCTACAAATCTGTCATTCAATAATTCAAGTGATGGGTTTAAACGATTGGATGCCGGCATCCAAATCGGCGGCGGCTATCGGTTTAAAGTGAAACAGAAGAACGTTGCGTTGGACGTTCGATACACGTATGGCTTAACCAATATCTCTAACAATCAGGAGATGTATAATCGGTATCTGAATATCAGCTTGCATTTTTCCAATCCATGGAAAAGAAATCCATTGGGAAGAAATAGAAAATCATAAAACAAAAATATTTTGCGAAAGCTGATAAATCACAAAAAATGAAAACAATAAATTCAAACACAAATACTTCAATCGTCCTGGATGCATCTACGGAGGGAGCCCCGATGAGTTCCCACAGAAAGACCTCACTTGTAGCAGGGATGCTCTACCTACTCACTTTTGTCTCCATTCCAACGCTCGCTCTTTACAGCCATGTGCATAGTGCGAACTACATTCTGGGTTATGGCCCCGACACTCCCATTATCATTGGTGGTGTCCTTGAGATCAT
>DASYTA010000506.1:0-3678 GCA_036002745.1 Cyclobacteriaceae bacterium
AGTTACGATAAGACCTGAGAAGAAGCCCTCCAGTGATACAATGAAAGCGGCCATATAGGCATTAAGGTAGCGACCCATAGGTTCGTTGTCGATAATGGCTTGCATAAAGCTTGGATCCAATTTCATGTAAGCGAATAAGAATAAAGCAAACAGTGCCGAACCAACAGCACCAATCGCCACGCCAGTAATCAGGGCGCGAAAATAATCGATCTGCTGGCCGTGCGTTTCTCTGAATTTTTTTAAACCGAAAAAAATGCCAGCCCCTAAAATAAATAAGTTGAGCAACCTCAGTTCAACATGATGTCCCTTGTCAATGAAGCGCATGAAAAGAAAGAAAATAATTAAGCCAGCTGCAATGCGTAAGCCATAATTCTCAGGAATGCGATTGGGATTATTAAATAAACTCATGATAGTTGGGGGTTTAGCTTCCCCTAATTTTCAACTTTTTAAACAGACATCCAATTTTTTCAGGGCGATTTATTTCCTATTTTCGATACCTCACCAAACAAATCTTCACTATGAAATCAAAAGCCGTTAAAATTATTGGCATTGTAATCGTAGCTATTATCGCTTTGGTTGCCATCGCTGGTGCTTTTATGTCTCCAAAGTCTCACTTGGAGCGGTCAATTGTTGTAAACTCAAGACCTGCTGCAATCTTTCAACAAATCAACAGTTTCAAAAATTTTAGCAAGTGGTCTCCTTGGATGGAGAAGGATCCTAATACCACTGCTTCGTTAGAAGGGCCTGAATCAGGAGTGGGAGCAAAAATGAATTGGCAAAGTAAAGAACTAGGAAACGGATCGCAGTGGATCATTTAAAGCGAACAGGATAAACACATAAAATTTGGGATGCAGTTTGCCGATTTTGGTGGCACTTATACTGCCGATTTTATTTTAGAACCAGCTGATGGTGGCACTAAAGTAACATGGACTTATGATGGTGATGTGAGTGGCGCCGGAATGGCAAGCTCTCTGATGGGAAAAATCATGAATCAATTTATGGATAGCATGCTTGGCCCTGATTATGAAAAAGGATTAAACAACCTGAAAACATTAGCAGAAAGTCAACCTCAGCAAAATCCGGCGCCTACCGATTCAACTACCGTCAAGGATTAATCTTTCATTAAATTTAATTATACAGAAAGCTCTGCGAATGCAGAGCTTTTATCAATTACTAAAGGTGAAGAAATAATTGGCAAAGAAATTCCAAAAGATAACGACGCCAATAGAAATCAGTTTGGCAAAGTAGAAATTCCATTTAACGCGATCGTTCAATACGTAGATGATGAAATTGCTAAACAGAACTCCAACAATGGCGATTGCTAAAAACCTGAAGTATTGAGAGGTAACAGCAGGATCAGCGCTTTGAAAAGTCCAAAAGCGGTTGAGGATAAAGTTGCTGGAAGCTGCAGCAAAAAAGCCACAGGAATTAGAAAAGTATTTATTGAACTTGAATTTCTCTTTAAATAAAAAAGTGATTCCAAAATCTACCGCCATCCCTGAAAGGCCAACTGTGCCGAACTTCAGAAATTTATAAAACAAAGCTTCCGTTTCGGTCATTGGCCAGAGAGCGGGTTTAGGTAGTTTCCTTTATAATTTTTCAATCTATAAAAAAAAGCATAGCGCATGATTTTATCAGCACGTTTTATTTCAACGGTATCCATCGGCTCAATTTTTTCAAAATAATTACCGAATAACTCCGCTGGGTCTTTGTAAACATTGCTCACAGCAATGTGATAGTAATCATTTCCTTTTTTAAGTCCACCGCGATACTCGTCGATCCAAGCATACTTGTGGATATCGTTCATCTCGCCAACCAAAAACAAATCTCTATTTGCAGGGCGAGCGGCATAAAAATCAATGTGAGCCCCAGGAAACCATTTATAGGAAACGATACCAGACCCTATAGACATGCTACCTGCTTTTTCTTCACGCTCAGCGATGACTTTAAAAGACTCACCAACTTGATTCCATCCATACAGATCTTGAGTAAAATCGTCTTCGCCAAAATTTGAAACGCTTGATTTCTTTCCTAATTGAAAGGGAGAATAGTCGATCAAGTACAGCGCAATAAACAAAAGTGTTGCTAGAAAGAAAGCTGGAAATTTGATCCAGAAAAAAATTGATTTTTGCTCCGATTTTATTTCAGACCAATACGCAGCGGCAACTAAAATTAATGGAATGAATGCGGGGCTCGTCCAGTGGGGAAGTGTGGAACGAAAAATGGAGAAGCTAGTAAACACGATCCACAAAGGAATTGTCGTCCACAATAAACCTCTTGAATATTTTTTCTCAATAAAATCTTTGTTCCTATACAAGGCGATCAACGCAATTACAATCAACACGTAGTTGATTGGATTGTTATAAGCAACCTGACCGAAAATTTCTGTAAAGAAATAATCCGGCCTGATTTCAAATGCGGGCGTAACCCTATTTGAATGAAAAGTAAAACTGATAAAATTGTTCTGAATATTCCAGATCAAAATGGGAGATAATACAACAAACGAAACTATTCCAGCGACATAGAAAGAATATTCCTTTAACCATTTACGATTATATAGAATAACGTAAACGAAAACTCCAATCCATAAAAAAGCACCCTGATATTTGGAGAGGATCGCCAGCCCAGTTATTACACCAAACCAAATTATTTTTTTTCTCTCAGTAGATGTGATTGACTCTTTCGGCAGAAAATCAATCATTGCATCCATTGCCAGCAGCCAAAAGAAAACCAACGGCGCATCGGGTGTTAATGAAAAGCCGCTGATGATGGAGCAATAGATCGATCCTGTAAAAAGAAACGAAGCATAAAGTCCTGTTCGTGAATCTTTAATTCTTGTTCCAATACGATAAATAATCCATGTGCTCAATGCAGAAAGCACAATGGGTCCAAGTCGTAAGAAGAAATCATCCGTAAGAAGTTGGTTTAAGGAAAATAGTTGAGCAACAATGCCCACCATAGGTGGATGATCAAAGTGGCTCCAATCCGGATACAGGGCGTAGGTCCAATAATAAACTTCATCGTTGCCCAATTCTACTTGGGTTGCCATGAATAATCGCACCATCGTGGCGATGGAAATGAGAACGAATACAGTTTTTTTATAATCCTGCATAAATCAAACTTACGCTGAAATCATTTGGTTAATTGCATCTTGTATGTTCTCCACAGGAAACTGACAAACTTTATTCTTGCAAACATAAATCATTGTCTTCTCCTTAACCTCTCGACCTTCGAACAAAGGCAAATTACTTTTGAACTTTGTTCCAAGAAAAAGTGCAAACGGGAAATAATTGCTTTGAATTTCTTTTCTCATTTCTCCTATCTTCTCTCCAACGATAACCACCTCGTTCATTCCTTCTGTAATTTCTGAAAATAAAATTCCCCAGTTGCTCATGTAAACTGGTTCCTGTACAATGATTGCGGAAAGTTTTAAAACCATTTTAACCGACATTTGCTTCCATTCATTTTTGTCGAGCAAAGTGCCGAGACGAAACAAATTACGGGCCATCACGGAATTAGATGATGGAATCACATTATCAAACACTTCTTTCTTTTTGGCGATGAGCTGTTCTGCCGACTGAGAAGAGAAATGAAAAAAGTTTTCTTTCGAATCCAGGAAATTATTCAAAACATAAGTCATCCAAAGCTCAGCTTTTTTTAATTGACCTTCATCAAAGG
>DASYTA010000507.1:0-1609 GCA_036002745.1 Cyclobacteriaceae bacterium
TCATAAGAAAGTAGTATCCAAATTTGAACAAAAATTTAGAAGGGATAAGTCGAAAGGAATATTGTATGATGAAACAGGGGGGCTTTTAAAGGAACAGGTCTCAAAAAACGATCATATTAAACATAAAATAGAATGAAAACGGAAAGACCTTTCGATGAAAAGTTCAGTAAAGCTGCTAAAAAATCGATGAATGAATATTTTCGGCAGCAGGAACGCATACATAAAGCTATAATGGAATATGACGTTAAGGGGTTTGAACTTAGCACCGAAAACTTATATCAAGAGTGGATTGGGGGATTGAGGAGAATGAAAAAGTATTTCAAAGACCTGGGATATAACAAAGGTAGATACAGCGGTCTTTTTCTGAGGTATGTTATGGAGAGAAATGATTTTGGTTTAGTGGAGCACATGAAAAATAGCTTGTCAAAAACGGATTATGAGGAGTGGTCTCGATTCTACTTTTTTGCGACGGAGGAATCCACAAGAAATCAATCACCTAGAAAGAAATAAGATTCTCAATAAACGATTGATTAATAGCATATGATTGTTGACAACACATTTGATGAATCTAAAGTGAAAGCTTTTGAACAGGAGCACGGTCTTGGACCTGACAGGAATCGATTTTCCACAAATGAATTAGCGCTGCAGTATTCAGATCTTCTGAAGGATCTGTTTGGTGTGTACTATAATTTTATTGAGATGCGAAAGGATGAGCATGGGTACTATCCAGAGTACTCCCCTATTGAATGAAGAAAAAGAAATATCAATAAACGATTGATTAATGAAAGCCGGCAGGATACCAAGGAAAAAGAAAAAGGAACTGAAGAAGAAGCGCGAATTAGACGTCACAATCTTGCGTCTTTTGCACAATATTAGTAAGAGCGATGAAATGGGTTCCTTGGCTATCCCGAACTTTGAATCTATTTTATCTACGGGAAGAAGAAGAGTCACACAAAACGATTGATTTATGGCTGAAACATTAATTAGACCAATGGCTGATCATGAGCAACGGCAAGCTGTTGGCTACCTGCAAGAAGTAATGCTTGGATCTAAGAAGGAAAGAGGGAATGGTGAGCCAGGAATGCTTGAGATGCAAATCTACTATCTCCTATCGGACCTTGATGCATTGCCCGAGTCGTACACAGCAGACTGGCCAACTGAACTAATGAGGTAGTCTCAAAAAAACGATTGTTTGATTAAGTAAGCATGGATGATAATTTGACATTTGGTGAAAGGATAGCACTTCTAAGAAAACGCAAGGGGTTGTCACAAACGGAGGTGGCAAAACTTACTAAGTCTTCGAGAGAGGCAATAGGTAAATATGAGCGAGGCGAATCAATTCCAAATGTCTTTACAAGTAAAAGTATAGCTGATGCTCTTGGGATTAGTTTAGACGAATTAGTGAAGGGGTACAAGACAAACGGAAATAGAAAATAGTCTCAAAAATCGATTGATTTGATGAACATAGAAAAAATGTTGGATGAAGTTATTTTAAAATCGTTTCCAGAGCTGATGAATGAAGATATCAGAATTGAATGGAAAAAGTTGGATGACGCATTGTTAGAATACGGAGGCTTAACGGGACATGGATATTACATTGAAGTTGACA
>DASYTA010000508.1:0-3056 GCA_036002745.1 Cyclobacteriaceae bacterium
ACTCGTTACTCTTGGGTATTTGAAAGACATTTCCGTCGCGGGTGGTCGTGGCAATTGGGATCCCGTAACAAAGACTTTCGCCAATCCAGCTTCTGCATTGTACTTCGCTTACATCCGTCAAATCGGTGCAGGTGCTGTAGCTGCCGGTGGGTTCATTACGCTGCTTAAAACTATTCCAACCATCGTGAGTTCATTCAGCGAAAGTATGGGTTCATTAAAAGAAAAAGGGGAAGCCGGAATCCTTCGCACAGATCGCGATCTTTCATTTAAAGTCGTTATCATCGGAAGTTTGTTACTTGTTGTCATTATTGCTATTCTTCCAAAAATTCCAGGCGATAGCATCATTCAAAAACTATTGCTCGGTGTATTGATTATTGTTTTTGGATTTTTCTTTGTGACGGTAGCCAGTCGTATTGTCGGATTAGTTGGCACAAGCAATAGTCCGATCAGCGGAATGACCATTGCGACTTTGATGGGCACATGTTTAATCTTTACTGCTGTTGGATGGACTGGTAAACTATATGAGCCAATGGCGTTGGTAGTGGGTGGAATCATCTGTATTGCTGCAGCCAATGCCGGCGGAACATCGCAGGATTTAAAGACAGGATTTTTAGTTGGAGCGACACCAAAGTACCAGCAGTTGACTTTGTTTATTGGAGCGTTGGTTTCTTCGCTTGCCATTGGGATCATTGTTAAAATATTGGATACACCAACACAAGACTTGATTGCTCAAGGATACACTCATGCGATTGGAAGTACAAAGTATCCTGCTCCACAAGCAACGTTAATGGCAACACTGACAAAAGGAATTTTGTCTTTTAATCTCGACTGGCAATACGTGATGGTTGGGTTATTCATTTCGATTACACTTGAACTCTGTGGAATCAAAGCGCTTGCTTTCGCGATTGGTTTGTATTTACCGCTGGCTACAACGCTTCCAATATTTGTTGGTGGCGCAATCAAAGGTTTTATCGATTGGAGAGCCGAGAGAAAAAATGAACCAGTTGTTGAAGATGATCTCGGTCGCGGAAATCTATTTGCCACTGGATTGATTGCTGGGGGTGCGATCTCCGGAGTTGTTGTTGCAGTGTTGTCTGTGTTCTATTACGAATCTCTTCAGTCCATCAGTTTTGAACATGGACTAACCGAAATGCTTAGCGAAAATGGTTATGCAATTTTGGGTGTCCTTTGCTTTGCAGCAATGGCACTAATTTTAGGTAGAACCGCGGTGAAGAAAGATTAGTTTAATGCCTGCGCGAGATTTGCAATCTTCTTCTCTAACTCAGCATTTGCTTTTTCAAACTCTGATTTGGATTTAAGATTACTTTTAATGCTGACGTAAAATTTTATCTTCGGTTCCGTACCTGAAGGTCGAACAGAAATTTTACTTCCTTGCTCTGTATAAAATTGAAGCACGTCCGACTTCGGAAGAGTAATCGGTTTTGTTTTTCCAGAGCTCAATTCTTTTTCTATACTGGTTTTGTAATCGAGCAAACGAATTATTTTTTCACCGGCCAAAGTTTGTGGAGGATCATTTCTGAATTTTTCCATCATCGCTTTGATCTGCTGCTCGCCATCAGCACCTTTTCGTACAAGGTTGATTAATCCCTCTTTATAAAAACCATTTTCAATATACATCTGAATAAGCCAATCATATAAGGTTTGCCCATCATCTTTGGCTGCCGCCGCCATCGCAGCGAAGAAGGCACAGGCGCTCACCGCATCTTTGTCGCGCACAAAATCACCCACCATATAGCCATAACTCTCTTCACCGGCTGCAATGAATTTCTTTTTTCCATCTAATTCGCCCATCAGCTCGGCGATATATTTGAAACCGGTCAATGTGTTATAACATTCAACACCAAGATTGCGAGCCATATCATCCACGAGCTCTGTGGTTACGATAGTCTTAGCGATGTATGCGTCTTTTTTCTCTTTTAAATTCTTTAATATGAACCACATCATCAAACTGAACGCTTGATTTCCATTAAGCAGAAAGAATTCGCCTTTATCATTCTTTATTCCTAATCCAACGCGATCGGTATCAGGATCGGTTGCCATCACTAACTCTGCATTCAATTCTTTTGCTTTGTTCAGTGCAATTTGCATCGCCGATTTTTCTTCGGGGTTAGGCGATTGAACCGTCGGAAAATTTCCGTCTGGCGTTTTTTGCTCTTGAACGATATTGAGATTTTCAAATCCTAGCCGCTTCAGGCATTCGGGCACCATGGTGATGCCAGCTCCGTGAATACTTGTGTAGACAAGTGAAATATTTTTTTGTTTTTGAATGCTTTCTCTTCTGGGAATACGGTTGATTACTTCTTTGTAGTAAGCTTCCTCAACTTCGGAGCTTACCGGTTTTATTTTAGATGGATCGGCGGTGAACTTAATCTGATCAAAACTAGTAATCGCGCTGACCTCTGTAATTACATTTTTATCGTGTGGAGGCACGAGTTGTGCTCCGTCATTCCAATAGGCTTTGTATCCGTTGTATTCTTTTGGATTGTGCGATGCCGTGACCACCACACCGGAGTCGCACTTTAAATGACGAATAGCAAAAGATAGAAGCGGAGTAGGGCGGAGATCAGAAAATAGATGAACAAGAATTCCGTTGGCGGAGAAAACATTAGCTGTTACTTGAGCAAAATACTTGCTGTTGTTTCGGCTATCATAGGCAATGGCAACTTGAATTTGTTTTGAAGGAAACGATTTCTTTAGATAATTCGCTAGCCCTTGTGTAGCAGCACCCACGGTGTATTGATTCATACAATTGGCACCTACGCCCATGATGCCACGCAAACCACCCGTTCCAAATTCAAGGTCTTTGTAAAAACTATCGATTAGCTCTTTTGGATCTTTGTCAGCAAGAAGTTTTTTGACTTGTTCTTTTGACGCTTCGTCAATATTACTGTTTAGCCAATGCTTCGCCTTGGCAGTAGCGTTTTCTAATAGTGATGGCATAATTGATTATAAATTTCCGCGTAGTTCTTGTTCGTGTTCGATTGCTTGAAATAAGGCTTTGAAATTTCCTTTACCGAACGACTTGGCTCCGTTAC
>DASYTA010000509.1:0-12589 GCA_036002745.1 Cyclobacteriaceae bacterium
CTTACAAAATGAATCACAAAGGCGGAGATATTGGGTACTATAAATTGGTAAGCTTCGATAAAAAGGAAAGAACAGCTATAGTTGAGTGCAAGAATCCTTATCCTTCTGAATTTGATCGTGGCATTATTACTACCATGGTCCGTAAGTTTAAACCGGCTGATTCTTTACGAAACGATGTAACTCTCGACACAAGTAAACCGACCCGAATTGGTGGTGCAGATAGTTGCACTTATAAAGTTACCTGGTAAACTATTTCATACTTCACACAAACAAACAGAAAAGTCCTGCAGCCCAGGACTTTTCTCGTTTAAAATGCTCAGTAATTAGATTAGCTAAGAAAGCTATTTTGTAGCTGGTTGTTTGTAAACTCCGTAAACAGCATCGCGGAATTTTTTATGCAGTGCCCTATCAAATGGAAATATTTGAACAAACAAAACAGCCGTGAGTTCATTGACAGGATCAACCCAAAACAACGTGCTGGCAGCGCCATCCCAAAAGAACTCACCAACAACACCATTGTTTCCTTCAGCTGAAACAGGAGGTTTGGTCCGAACCGCGAAGTCGATTCCAAATCCAACTTCTCCTTTGCTGGGCAACCACATTCTTTCTTTTACGCTATCAGACAGATGACTGGTGCTCATTAGCGTTACAGTCTCTGGTTTTAGAATTGTTGCTCCATCGAAGGTTCCTTTCTTCACTAACATCCTCGCAAAGCGCATATAGTCATCAACGGTTGAGGTGAGCCCAAATCCGCCGGGAGTGAGTGGCCATTTTTTGAAATTGAATTTGTTAGCATCTTCATCAGGAATTCTCACCAGCGAATCATCTTTAATTTTTCTGTAGACCGCTGCAAAATTCTTTTTGTCATTATCTGCAACCACATAATGCGTGGTGTTCATTTTCAATGGATCGAGAATATTCTCCTTTACATATTGATCAAAAGGTTTTCCTGATAAGCGCTCTACCAGGAAAGCTTGAACATCCACCGATGGACCATACGCCCACTGTTCACCCGGATGAAACATCAATGGAAGGCTACCTAATTTTTTCGCAAACTGTTCTAAAGTATTTTCAAAGTTTCCCGCGTCGGTCTTCTTCACCAACTTGCCAAGCTCGGTTGTTGTATCAGGCTGATTATTAACGAAGCCGGCTGTGTGGCGAGTTATATCTCTTATCGTTACTGCTCGATGTGGTTCTTCTAAAATCATTTTTCCTTTCGGATCGTACCCAGCAAAGACTTTTAGATTGGCAAACTCAGGCGCATATTTGGAGAGAGGATCATCTAATTGAAATTTGCCTTCTTCATAAAGCTTCATCAAGGCAACTCCTGTAACAGGTTTTGTCATGGAAAAAATTCTCACGATCGTGTTGCGATCCATTGGCACTTTTGCCTCGCGGTCGGCAAAGCCAAAGGAGTTGAAATAAACTTCTTTATCTTTTTCAAAAACCAATGCAGAAACTCCCACTATTGAGCCGCCATCAACGATGCTCTTCAATGTTGAGTCAATTCTAGCTTTGGCTTTTTCATTTACGATTGTACCTCCGTTGTCCTTAGGTTGACAACTAAAAATAAACAACGCAATGATGAGGGTTAGGATGGTTGATCTCATTTTTAATTTGGTTTATTGTAAGTATAAGATAAATCCACAGTTAATTCAACAGGATTTTGACCGAGTGGTTCTCAAAAAAAACAGTCTTGCTCGAAGAGCAAGACTGTTTAAATTTTAACGCTGTTGTTTAATGTACAAACTTGACTTACTTGTAGTAAGCGTCAATGGTTTCAATAGTACCATCCGGGCGATACTTGAGCTCGGTTACTTTAACACTTCTCAGGTGTGTTTGATCTCCGGAGAGCACACTGTCATGATAAAACAAATACCATTTTCCTTTGATCTCCACAATTGAGTGATGGTTAGTCCAACCTACGACTGGATTTAAAATTACGCCTTGATAAGTGAATGGTCCATACGGGCTGGTTCCGATTCCATAGGCAATGAAGTGAGTATCTCCTGTTGAATAAGAGAAATAGTATTTGCCATTATACTTGTGCATCCATGATGCTTCGAAAAATCTTCTATCATGATCTTTGCCAAGTAATGGATTGCCTTTATCGTCTACGATTTTTATTTCTTTCACTGGTCCAGAAAAGCTGAGCATGTCTTTGCTCATCAACGCTACACGAGGACTGATAGCAGGTGCATCATCTTTTCCTAAGTCTGTTTTTGAACCGGCTGAATCATATTTGCCATCGCTCCATCGCTGAAGTCCACCACCCCAAATTCCTCCAAAGTACATGTATGACTTGCCATCGGTATCAGTAAATACAGCGGGGTCAATGCTGTAGCTTCCTGGGATGTAACTAGGTTCTGCTTTGAATGGTCCGGTTGGTGAAGTACTTGTGGCGACACCAATGTGAAATACATCTTTCTTATCTTTTGCAGGGAAATACAAATAGTATTTTCCGTTTTTGAAAGCTGCATCCGGTGCCCACATTTGTCTTCCCGCCCAGGCAACATCTTTAATGTCAAGTGCTACGCCATTGTCTGTTACTTTTCCACCGATGCTATCCATTGATAGAATATGATAATCCTTCATATTGAAGTGACTACCCAAATCATCTTGTGGTATACCCGATTCAATATCGTGTGAAGGGTAAACGTAAATCTTGTTGTTAAACACGTGAGCCGATGGGTCAGCAGTATAGATTTCAGTAACCAGAGGCTCTGATTTTGGCTTTGGCAATTTTTTTTGTGGTGCTGCAACTGAATCAGTTGTTGCTTCGGTGCTCTCGGCCTTTTTACTTTGGCAGGATACGAACAGCAACGCACTCGCAAAGAGAAGCGTGCCTGAGAAACGTAAAGAAGAAAGCGTAGTCATTTTTTTACTGGTTTTTAGAGTTGAAACTTTCTCGAAGGTAAATTATTTTATTGGAAATGAATAGTGCCAGCACGATTTCCAGCTGCGTGATATTGTGTTTTTATTTAAACGGTCATCTATCGAACAGCCCAGGCAAGACCATCAGGGGCAGCTCCTACATCAATCCGCCCAACTAACTCTAGTTTCTTCAAATCAATGACGGCTACATAATTTTCAGGTGTGCATCCAACAAATGCTCGCGATCCATCCGGATCTACTTCGATGCCCGCGCCGCCTTTGCCAAGATTAATGCGCTTTACTTCTTTATGAGTGACTACATCATAAACGAAGAAGTCACCAGTTCTTAATGTTGAGATCAATGCGAGTTTGCCATCAGGTGTAAACCTGAGACGATTGGCACCTAATGCTTTTGCATCAATAACATTTATCTTTTTCTTAGACACTAAATCAATAATTGAAATAACTCCATCATCGGCAGCTACTGTCCACAATTGTTTACCATCAGGTGTTACATCAAAACCTTCCGAACCTTTAGAGACTTGCACAACTGCGTGAGCCCAATCTTTGCGTGGTTGAGCATTAGGAAAAGGAGGAGGGAGTAATGTATCATAAAGTATGCTCACCGTTCCTGCATTCACATTTGTGGTGAAGATTTTTTTCGCATCAGCGGTGACATAGATCATGTGAGTCCGTTCTTGACCCGTGCCCATACTCCAATCTAATTTGTTAGTTGCGGGATCAAAACGACCGACTGCCTTTGAGCCTTCTGCCGAGAACCAAACTTTGTCATCTACAAAAGTAATTCCGTGCGGGCCAAACAAAGGTCTGGTGTCAATGTTCGGTAAAGCCTTCTGTGAGACCAGGTCAATGACGTTGATTTCATACGACTTCCCTCCACCAGTATTAGTCACGTAAGCCATCTTTCCATCAGAAGAAGCGATAACCTCGTGCGGATCAGGTCCCACAGGTATTTTGGCTATGACTTTTAAAGTAGATGAATTTACAATAGCGAGCGTATGATCGCCTTTAGAAAGCGCGAGCAAATAAGATTGCTTCGCCGATTGTGCTACTGCTGAAGTGCAGACAAAAATGGTTAGCAAAAAATTAATCACAAATAGCTTGGCTGGGAGAATTTTTATTGTGTTCATATTTCAATGTTTTGATTGATAGGTGGTGAGTTTACCTAAACTGAATTTTAAGTTAGACAAATTGTTGGAAAGGATTATTCCGGTCATATAAGGCTAAAAAATTCTGTATCCATTATCTGATTTTTAACGTATTAGACGGATACACAAACATATACTTTATGAAACTCTTACTCTTCTTATTTGTCGTTGGCGTCGGTTATTACGTTGAAATGCCCCATACTGATGAATATGTTTGTCAGCCATGTGGCCAGGAATGTGATAAAGAAATTTATTCTAAGCCAGGTACGTGCCATAGCTGTGGAATGCCTCTCGTAAAGAAATCAACAATTAAGTTTAAGAATATTGATCTTGAGGAAATGTGCAACAGGATTAAGGACAATCCTAAAATAGTTTTGCTTGATGTTCGCTCTCCCGGTGAATTCAATGGATCTAACAAAGATGTTGCCAGCTTCGGACATTTTAAAAATGCCATCAATATTAATGTTGGAGAATTAGAAGAAAGAGTGAATGAATTATCAAAATACAAAGACAGCGAAGTGATTGTTTATTGTAGTCATAGTCACCGGAGCCCACGTGCAAGTTACCTGTTGGGCACACATGGGTTTACTAATGTTAAGAACATGATTGGAGGAGTTTCAACGTTTGGTACTTCCTATAATTCTTTTTGCTTGAAGAAAGAATTTGTTCCTCATACCAAGTAATCAAAATAAAATCTCAATAATCCGGCCTTTGCTTTGTGGCTTGACTAAGATATCTTCGCGGCAAATTATTATGTCTTGAAAATATTTTTTCCTGCGCTATTCTTGATTGCTCATTTAGTTCAGGCGCAGAAAGTCGATTCGCTGCAAAAAGAGAAGGCTCCCTTCAAAAGGCCAGAGGATAAAATCACATTGTCGTTGTACGAACGAGTGATCTGGGATACTAGGGGTAATGTTCGTTATGATGAGAATATTGTCGCTAATTTTAAACTCACTTCTTGGTTAAGAGGCGAAGGCGGTATTCGCTTTGGGCATCGGCCGGAGAAATTTGATTCTTACTATCATTACAAACTCGAGTTGCAAACTAAATCTTTTTGGCAAACCGTGCGCTTCTTTGTACGCTTGTCGGATGACATCAACAAATCGAATCCTGTATACTCAAGAAGTTATTACCTGGCTGTAGCAGAGCTAAGAAGGCCTATTTCAAAATCGTTTTCTTTTCTAGCTGCCTATGGACAAGTACTCGCTACGCACAGGGACGACTCATCGGACGCAGTACCTTCCTTCTCTGGGACACAAACAAATTATATGGCTTACAAAATTGGCCTGCGCTATTTATTGAAGGAAAAAGGTTTTATGGAGGCGATGGTGGGTAACTATGATGTATTCAATCCTTACATGCCGTCCAATTCATTTTTGCAAATGCATTTTGAACATGATCTATCAAAGCGTGTTTCTTTTACTTCAAACTTACGGTACCAGTTCAACACAAGTCTTGATAAGCCACTGAGCTATTTTATAATTGCTGGTGTGAGGATTCACTTCAACAAGTAATTCAAAAGTCCGAATACTCTGTGGGGCGCAACAAATAGATATTGATCTTGGAAACGTTGTGTTGATATTCAGGCATTGCCTTGAGTTTTATCCAGTAAGGGTCATTCACAAATGCTTTCCAATGCGCGTCGTGCGACTCCATGTTTTCAAAGGTAGTCATGTACATCAGGTTAGGCATTCTGTTTCCAGAAATAACTTCAGCATAAAAGACTGCATTGAAACGCAATTGCTTGAATAAACCCACTTCATCTCCCTCATTGAACATTTGTACTTTGTTCTTGTGGATTTTTTCTGTGGGCCCTTCATAACTGCGAAGCTCGTAAACTCGGTCAGTCCGCGGGTATTCCAATCGAGGAACCTCCATATGTGGCATACCCGAGAAGGCCTGCAGTAGAACTGACTCGATCCTCTCATAAGGTGGGTTAGTGTAATCCGCGTTGATGTATTCTTTCGCTTTTGGATCATATTCTTCTTTGGCGATGAGTAGATCATTCAACTTTGATAATTGTTCAAGAGATGTATAAGGTATTAGCACAACGATACGTTTGCCAAATGTTGAGTCAGTTTCGAGGGGTATAAATACACCGATCTTTTTAATCCCAAACTTATGAGCTGCAGGTAAAAAGTCGTATGTGAGAAATGCATGCACTCGCTCTTCCTGTGACTTATTTTTTAATCGATAGGTTTTGATTTCGTAATATTCCTTTTGAGAATTCTGCGCCGTTGTTATTGATGCCCAAAACAAAAATGGTAACAAGAGAGTTAATCTGGACGCGAAATGTTTTAATATTGTCATGACTTTTATTTTTTTAAAGATAAAAACTTTAAGTGGATTTGAACAAATGATTCAAGTTGGTCGTTAACAAGATTCACCATATCTAATTTTTAACTAAAATGAAAACTGCATTTATCACCGGTGGAAGTAAAGGAATTGGTTTCGGTATTGCCGAGATTCTCGTTCGTGAAGGTTGGAAGGTAGCTATTACCGGCAGGCAAGCCTCATCGGTGGAAGCTGCATTCAAAAAATTGAATGCTATCAAAGACGGCAGTGCCATCGGCCTAGTAGCTGATGTGAAAAATTTCGATCAACAAAAAACAGCTGTAGAAAAAGCAGTGCGCACGTTCGGTCAACTCGATGCCCTGATTGCGAATGCAGGTGTAGGTTATTTTGGTTCTATCGATACGTTCGATCCTAAGTTGTGGCATGAAACAATTGACACCAACCTTACCGGAGTTTTCTACAGTGTTAAAGCTTGCTATGAAGCATTGAAAAAATCAAAAGGGTACATCATCACCATTGGAAGTCTGGCGGGTGCTAATTTTTTTGCGGGCGGTAGTTCTTACAACGCAAGCAAATTTGGTTTGCTCGGATTCACGCAAGCAGTAATGTTAGATGCACGCGCTCATGGAATTAAGGTGAGTACTATCATGCCTGGTTCCGTGGCGACGGAATTTAACAACCATACTCCGAATGAGAAAGATACATGGATGATTCAACCTGAAGATATTGGCAATTTGGTTCTTGATCTTTTGAAAATGAATCCTCGCACGTTACCGAGCAAGATTGAGGTGAGGCCATCTCAACCTTCTAAATAATTTCTTTCGGCAAGGTGATGATGAAGGTTGTTCCTTCACCTAAAGTACTTTCAACAGTAACTGTTCCTTTCAGACGCGAAAGAGCTTCTTTTAAAATATAAAGGCCAAGGCCGGAACCTTGCACCGTTTCTGTAGCGCGAAAAAACATGTCGAAGATTTTATCTTTTAAATCTGGAGAAATGCCCATCCCATTGTCTTCCACTTTAAATTCAAAGTGCTCTGGTAATTCTGATGCAGTTATATTAATAAATGGATTGTGGTTTGGTCGATGAAATTTTATCGCGTTTGAAATTAAATTATTGAATATTATTCTGAGTCTTGTCTCATCCGAATAAAATTCAGAATGCATGTTATTGACTAGTTGAAATTTGATTTTATCAACATTGGGTGTGAACTGATGGTCGGCCCAAACTGATTCTATTAATCCATTAAAGGAAATTGAAACTTTCTTTACGGGCAATCGGGCATTTCGCGAATAAGAAATAATGTCTTTAATAAATGAGTCTAATTTTAAAACGCTCCGCTTCATTAAATCTAGATACTGGTTTATCTCCGGTGTTGGTTTTTCCATTTGTGCCACGGTGATCAAACCGAGAATAGATTTTAATGGCGCACTTAGATCATGTGATGCTGAATAAACAAAACGATCTAGTTCATTATTTCGAATGAAAAGTTCTTCATTACTTATCCGCAGCGCATTGGTTCGTTCATCGATGAGAAGTTCAAGTTCTCTTCTTCTCTTATTATTTCTAATGTTAGCCAATACAATTGAAACAATTACGAGGAAGCCTGCTATAAAAACGCACGCTAATAAAAACCACGTCTGCAACCAAAAAGGGTTGCCGATGTGGAAGTTGACGGGTGTTGAGTCACTCCATGCAAAAGGGCCATTTTTCTTGGCGCGGACTTCAATCGCATGTTTTCCAGGAGCTAAGTCGGAAAGATTTAATATCGATCCATTAAATAATTTCCAATCCTCTTTCGGGGTCACCCGATATTGAAATATCACTTCCGTCTCAGGAAATGTAATGGATGATACCGATGCGGCAATAAAACTTCCATAAGCGATTTTTTCTCCCTTCCTCAAAGAAATTTTCTTTCCATTGGCACGCAAATCAACTACACGTGGTGTGGGTGTTTTCTGCGATTCAATAAGTGCTTCGTTGATATAGGATAAACCCTTGGAAGTGCCGATCCACACGCCATCATCATGAGAGACAAATAAGCCACGGGGAGTAATTGTGTTCGAAAGTAATCCGTTACTCTCATTAAATAAATCATAACTGCCTTTAACAGGATCGTATAGAATTAAACCATGCACATTGGCAAAAAGGAGTCTGTTTTTTTTGTAGGCAACAACGGTTTTCACTGACAAGCCGGTCATTGCAGGTCCAAGGTTTACCCTTTCAATTTTCTGTTTATCAAGCCTTAACAAGCCTTCGGATGAGGCCAGCCAGATTTTGTTGTTCATAAATACGATGCCTGTAATGGTAAAGTCGCCATGAGTATCGAATTGAACGGGAACACTGACATTAGTGAAAACAGAATCTGTTTTACTTTTATAAAAGAGATAAGAATTCTTTCCTGTGGATCCAATATATATGCCATCATTTCCTTCTCTCACCAAGTTAATCACACCTTCACGACCTAGTGGTATTTTAAATTGATGAGTGTTCAATTCAGAATCGATCATATAAACAACTGATTTTCCGGGTTGAGCAACCCACAGGTTGTCGTTTGAGTCGTTGAAAATATCGACTACAAAAAGAGTTCCTGAACTGAAATCAAATTTCTTGAAGATATTACCATCTTTAAATAAATAAACTGTAAAGGCATTGGCCGCCCAAATTCCTTTTTTTGAAAAGGCCAGCGATTGAAAGTAGCCACTTGGTATACTTGTTATTTGTTTATTCTTTTTCTCTGCTCGGTCAAAGGAATAAAGAATCGGACTGGTGGCGTAAAAGATTTTACCGGAAAAAGGATCTTCCGTAATGGCTTCGATAAAAATACTATTGAAATCCGATGCCTGATGGATTAAGTTATCCTTAAGAAGAATTAATCCATCATTGCCGGAAAGCCAGACATCATGATCTTGGCTTACATATACGTGATTGACACTGTTCACCGGATACGGAATAGTAGAGACGGTATTTTGCTTTGTATCAACAACGAAATGTTCAGTGCCACGAGTGGCTATGAAATATTTTTCATTTGATAATGGTGCAATGAAAGAGATGTTCGGTTTCTTTAATTTTAATTTGGGTACACTGAACCCGCCAGATTCCGGAAGAAAGGATTCATAAAAACCGGACTCACAACCGATCAATAAACGATTGTCTATGCTTGAAATATGCTCAACAGCATAAGGTAATTTTTCAGTTTTACTTTCGAATTGATCTGAAATAGGGTTGAAATAAAATACGTTGCCTTGAAAGGAGGTTGCGAAAAAGTTGTTTTGACGATCTTCAAAAAACGAAAAAGATCTTAGGAATTGCGGCGACCGGTCGGCAATATCAAACTGAAATCGTTTGATGTAATTTCCGTGAAGACGTACAACGGATTGTGATTCGCTGATCCAGATGTCGCCATGATGATCTTCATAAATTGCTTTCGGATATGAAAGAGTACGACTATCGGTCGCGCGCGAAACAAGAACTATCGGCCGGAAAATTACTGTATCGCCTAAGTTTTTGATCTCGAGAAAATCAAGGTCTCCATAAGCAAATAAGCGACCACCTTTCAAATGAACTAATCCTTTTACAAAACTGCTATGAAGAGGTTCATGATAAGTGGTAAATTTTATCCCGTCGTATTTTACTAAACCGTCATCGGTTGCAATCCAAAAATATCCAAGTGAGTCTTGTGTGCAACTCTTTATAATATCACTAGGTAATCCGTCTTCTACGCGATATTGCTTAAAATGATAGTCTTGCGCAGCGCAGGTGAGCGTGAGTATTACGAATAGAAGAGATGTAAAAATCTTGATCAAACCGAATCGAGTTTAAATCATAAATTAGTTAAATCTTTTTATATCTAAGCTCTCTGCCTGCGGACTTATTCGAGAGTGATTCGATAGACATCGGTTTTATTTCTTTTGATACCCTTTACAAGGAAGCCGTTAGGCTGAGGGATATCTTCGATAAGATCAAACGACAGGCAGGATTTTGGAAGGGCGGAGAAGATTAGAAGAAACGAATAGGTTCCTTTGTCAGGAATCATTGTCCATTCAGGTGCGAAGGAAATATTTTCTGCATGAATAAGCTGCGATCGGGAGGGTGAGTGATTGTCACTCAGAAATGTTGTTTTCCAAATTCGAATAAGCATTCCAGGTGATGTAATGGGAAAAGAGCAATGAACATACACATAGGAGTCTTCCAGCAAATCGGGATCAATCGAGGCGAGTGCATCAACACCAATTAATGTTTTCTTTTCAGGTGTTAGCGTGTGACTGTTTTGAGGAAGAGAGATCATGGCGCAAGATAATTCAGATCTGATTATCTATCAATTGGCGTATTTCATCACAGCCACAACATGGCATGCTGTTCCTGCCATTACAAACAGATGCCAAATAAAATGACCATAACGCATGCGATGAGCGATAAAAAATAAAACGCCAGCAGAATACATAAGCCCACCGGCAAGCAACCAGATTAGGCCCGGTGTCGGAATATTTTCCCAGAAAGGTTTTGCTGCTACAATGGCGATCCATCCCATCGCTAAATAAAGCGAGGTGGATAATTTGCCGCTGACTGCTCCGGCCACGGACTTGATAACGATTCCCAAAATTGCAAGAGTCCATACGATTCCAAACAAAGACCAGCCCCACGCACCCCATAATACACCTAAAGTAAATGGTGTGTAAGTTCCTGCAATGAGAAGAAAAATTGCTGCGTGATCGAGGATATTAAAAACACGTTTGGTGCGGCTGTGAGGGAATGCGTGATATAATGTTGAGGCCAAGTACAATACAATCATAGTTCCACCAAAAACACTTGCTCCAACAATTGCGGCCGCACCACTGCTGGTTGCATTTATTATTAGCACGGGAGTCACCGCGATCGCACCAAGTGTAGCAACACCGTGGCTGACACTGTTGGCAATTTCTTCGCCTAGAGTTTGAATGCGATACTTAGTTGCTTCTTGTTGTAAACTCATTTTTTCGGTTCGAATTTAACGAAATTATCCCTTGCGGTTTAGACCTATTTCTTACCTTCAAGGTTTGTATCATCAATAACTTGAAGTAAATTATTTTTTCTGATGCCTTCCAAAAATAATAGCCTCTTTCAACTCGCTGTTGTAGTTAGTGCTCTAGGTTTTTTTGTTGACGTTTACGATCTCTTGCTGTTCGGCATTATTCGAAAACCAAGTTTAACTGATTTGGGTCTTTCGCCAGCTGAAGTACTTACTCAGGGTGAATTGATCCTTAGTGTTCAAATGATAGGTTTGCTAGTAGGAGGGATTCTCTGGGGAATTATTGGCGACAAAAAAGGAAGGCTTAATGTTTTGTTTGGCTCCATCTTAATTTATTCGATTGCTAATATTCTCAATGGCATGGTAACGGATACTACACAATATATAGTCTTGCGTTTTTTTGCGGGATTAGGATTAGCAGGAGAATTAGGTGCTGGCATCACATTGATTAGTGAGTTACTACCGAAGGAGAAACGAGGTGTAGCAGCAGCTATGATTGCATCTTTCGGTATTCTTGGTGCCGTGACTGCATTTTTAATGAAGGAGACTTTTGAAAGTTGGCGTACTTGTTACTACATCGGTGGTGGATTGGGTTTGGTGTTACTTGTATTACGAATACGTGTTCACGAAAGTATGATGTATGCAGAACTGAAGACACAAGCTGTGGAGCGTGGCAACTTCCTCATGTTTTTCACAAATAAAGATCGCTTTCTTCGTTACTTCCGTTGTATTCTAATCGGGCTGCCAGCCTGGTATATCATTGGTGTGCTCGTTACTTTTTCGGATCAGTTTGGCGTTGCCTTTGGTATTGAAGGTATTGATCCCGGCAAGGCGATCATGTTTCTTTATCTAGCCATCGCCTTTGGCGATCTTTCGGTAGGCCTGTTAAGTCAGCGATTGCAAAGCCGCAAGAAAGCATTGTATATTTTTTATGGAATCACCATTCTCTTCTCAGCACTTTTCTTTTTGCAACAAGGAGGAACAACAGCTACCTTTTATATGATCTGTGCCGGACTTGGTTATGGTACGGGATTTACCGTTGTCTACATCACGATGAGCGCAGAGCAATTTGGTACTAACCTTCGCGCATCAGCAGCTATAAGTATACCCAATATGGTGCGTGGTGTATTGCCCTTAATTATTTTGTTATTCAAGTTGATGCGCAACCTTCTTGATAATTATGTCACTGGAGCTTGGGTTACTGGAGTTATCCTAATGATTATTGCGATAGCTGCCGCGATCAAG
>DASYTA010000510.1:0-3347 GCA_036002745.1 Cyclobacteriaceae bacterium
AAGGTTTGAACTGTGCCATATCAATTTTGGTTTCGTTTGGTTTGATGATTCAAAATTAGCTGAGCTCTTCACCACAGAAACCGAAAACGAGTAAGTGGGTAAGGGAGATGAGTAACTGGCGGAAGAATCCTTTTCTGTGGATATAGGTGTTTCTCCGCATATTTTTCGTAAATTGATTACATAAGCTTTTATCCTATGAAACGAGTGAGGTTTGTTCTGTTTTGGTTGATAGGTCTTACGTTCATCACCACAGGCATTCTAAAGTACATTGACCTCGACGAGATGTCAAAAGCTATTTTTGACAGAGCCAATTACCCGAAATGGTTTTTCTATGTGGTAGGATCAGTTGAATTGGTTGGCGGTGTATTGTTGTTAATGACAGCTTCCGCTTCAAAGAAATTAGGAAGTATATTAATTAGCTTGGTGATGTTAGGTGCAATAGGTACCCATTACATTTTAAAAGATAGCTATACCCACTTTGTTGTTCCCGGAATTATCCTACTACTTGCTTTTTTTTCTTTGCTGGATGTCGAAAGGCGAGGAAAGTAATATGCTGAGGTTCTCAAGATTGCGACGGTTGTTGAATTAATTAACAATTAATTCTTAGAAAAAGATTGGTAGAGCTCCTTAGAGTCTTTATAGTCTATATTCGTCAGCTCTTTCATGTCTTCAGCTGCCTTCTTAAAATTATTTAGCTTAGCAAAACTCTTACCCCGAATATATCTTGACTCGAGATTGCTTGGATCTTCACTCAATGACTTATTCAAAATTTTCACAGCATCAGAATAAAGGGACTGTTGAAATGCGATGAAGCCTTCCAGCTCTAATAATGATGAATTAATTTTGGTAAAGTCAATTTTAACGAGCCTCCCATTTTGAATAACAAGATTTTCCTGTTGTTTCTTGATTATATCCTTTGCGCTATTAATTGCATTAACGGCCTCTTCATACTTTTTTTGATTGATGAGAATTTTCGCTAACTCCAAGAGGGCTTGAGGGCTGTTGTATTTTGAGCAATAATCTTTTAAAATAAATAGCGAATTGACTGTATCCTTAATTATCAAATAGTCATTAACAAGATTTTGATACAAATTTTCATCCTTTGAGTTCAACGATAACACCCGGGACAAGTCAGGAGTTGCTAAATGAGGCTGGTCACTAAGCGCATAGCAAAGTGCCCTCGTCCTAAAGGCTTCGCTATCAGTCGTGTCCGATTTAATATAGCGAGTCAAATCATCTATAGCTTGCGGATACTTTTTTTGGCTTCCCTCCATCAATCCTTTTAGTTTGTAGGCAATTGGAGCATCCGGTTGAATTCGTAACATCTCCTCGATGTCTTTGTAGGCTGCATCCCACAATTTGAGTTCGGTAAGGTAAATGCTCCGCTTTTTGTGAGCGTCGAAAATATCATTATCTAACCGTAACGACTTATCGTAATACTCATAAGCAAAGTTATGTGCACCAACGTGTTCGAAAGCAATAGCCATTAAAAAATAAACTGCTGGAGAGGTGGCCATTCTCTCAGCTTTTCGCAAATACTGTATAGCATTCTTTTCTTGTCCCATTAGTAATAAACAGAATCCAGCCTTTAGGTTCGAAAACACTTCCTCCTTCAGGCCATACCCTTTCTTAATTAAATAATTTGCTGCGAATTGAAGATCTATCCTTTTATCAAGGGGTGTTTGAGCGCCCTGAAATTTGTCCTCGTTTACATTAGTTGATTGAAGGACTTTTCTGAAGTCGGCAAATGCTTCATCAAAATTTCCAAGTTCAGCTTTTAGAAAGCCACGCATGGTCATGATAAAAAGATTTCTCGGATTCCTTCTTATAAAATGATTCCAATCAGCAATGCATTCTTCTTTTTTATTCTGTTGAAGATAAGTGATTCCACGCCAAAAATATACTTGAGAAAAAGTGGAGTCGGCTCGAAGAGACAAACCAAAAAAAGAAATAGCGTCATCATACTTTTTATCTTTCAACAACGCGATTATACCTTGAGCCATGTAAGCATCTGGAAAGCCAGGGTCTATTTTATTACATTTTTTGTAGTACTTTAAAGCCTCCTCTGGTTGCTTTGATAAAAGGGCAAGGTTACCTAGCTTGAAATAAGCATAAGCAAATTTTGGATTAATCTCGGTTGCTTTCTTGTAGTTTTCCTCAGCACGTGCAAATTCATGAAGGCGCTCCATTGCTTCACCTAATTCAATATAATTTTCTACGAGCAACGGATCAAGTCTTGTAACCATGATAAATTCTTGTCTTGCTTCTTTAAACCGGCCCAGGCGCATAAGTGTTTGGCCGCGGTAGTAATGGCCCACCCACAACTTGTAATTAGTATTTAGAAAAGACTCAAAATTTCCAAGGGCTAAAGACCAGTTACCTTCGTCAAGGTTATTCAGCCCCTCATTCAACTGGGCCTGACTAGCGCCATCCATGTCCCATTTAAAATTTGCTTTTAACGGAACACTTCGATTAAGCAATGGCAAATTGCTTTGGTCTACGTATTGAAGAATATTAACTTGAGACGAGGAAGGTATTGAATAAAAAGCACAACAAAACAGTAGTATGAATTTCAGGGTGCATCTCTTTTCTTGCATCGTTAAAATAAATTTCATTGAAGTCTATGCAAGAGAGTCAAATTTTTTAATACGTCCAATAGGAAGAACCACACTCCACATAATTGACAGGAATATCTTTGACAATTTTTTTAAGCCAATCGGCACAAAATTTCATTCCGCTTTCTTCTGAATTAATGTGCCCGATAAAAATGATTGCCTTTTTTCTGCCTTGGGTCACAGCATCACGCACGTATTCATAAGTTTCCCATTGGGGTACTTCTCCGGCAACAACAACTTGTACGCTATTATCTTTCAATGCTTGAATTTGCAAATCGCTACCGGCCGAACCAGGAACAAGCATCACACCTGATAATTTCATTGACCGGTCACCTACTACATTAACAGTATTTTGAGGAAATGCTTTTTTCAAATTGTTCAAGAGCTCGAGCAGAGTAATTTGAGGAAATGAAAACTTGTAGGGATTGCCTTCCACCCTATTTTTTTCCCATCCCAGTTTCTCCACCATTCCAGAAATAACACCATCTGGTTGCATCCGATGAATGTAATCGTGGAAACGCCAAATCACGAGGTTATGATCATTGATGAATTTCTTCTTCGATAGAAAAACTGAATCCGTTTGAAACTTCTCGGTTTTGTCAAGATGATTATAATACAGCGGCTCATGCACAATGATCAGGTTACAGTTCTTCTCAACGGCCTTTCTCAACACGTCCATCGTCGCAAACATGCAGGTAACAATACCGGTGACCTTGGTTTCGGGGTTACCTT
>DASYTA010000511.1:0-5686 GCA_036002745.1 Cyclobacteriaceae bacterium
CGCTGTTCCTCTGGATTTGGCGGAGAAAAAGACGGAGATTAACGACTGAAGAAGCCTTGTGAAGTTGTAAATACCTTGGTGGGCATGGCTACCCACCAAGGCTTAAAAAATAAGAACCATTACAAATAATGTATCAACGATCACCCGAAGGTGGTAATTGCCTTGCAAGAAGAAAAAATGTCAGTGCTCTTTTTGCTTCACAGCAATCTCATCGATGATGGTGCTAATAAATTCCTTTTCTAATGCTGAGTTGGTTTGATGAATAGCCTTGTTAAGATACTGATGAGCCAAATCGGATTTGTTTTGTTTTACATAAAACCGGCCGATAGTGGCATTCAATAAAAAATAGTTTTTCATGTAGGGATGCTTCTCCAACTGTTTTAAGATGTCAAATGCTTTTTCCTTTTCTCCCGAAAAATAAAGTGCAATGGCATAATTTAATTCAATAAATGGATTAGCATTGCCCGTAAGCAGCTTGGAGTAGAGCTGGCAAATCAATTGCCAGTCGGTAGATTCAAAACTGATAGCCACACAATGTGTGTAGGCGATGCAAGCTTCGATATGAAAACTGGATACTGGATTGGATTCTGATCGTTCAAGATAGTATTTACCCAAGGCAATAAGATCCGCTTGCCAAAGACTTCTATCTTGGTTTTCTAAGTCTAGAAGTTTTCCGTTGGAAGAAAATCTTGCTTTCAATCGCGCGGCATGAAATAGCATGAGCGAATAAAGCGATAGCGACTCACTGTTGCACAGAACTCCATTAACTAACGATCGTGCCAATAGCAACGCTTCTTCGCATAACTCTTCTCTGATAATTTCATTTCCGCCTGAAGATTTGTAGCCTTCATTGAACACGAGGTAAATAACCTTATGTACAATAGGAAGTCTGCTTTTCAACTCATCATTCGACGGTACTTCAAGGAGTATTTTATCAGTTTCAATTTTTTTTCTGGCTCGTACCAAAATTTTATCCACTCCATCAATACCGAGAGCTAACACTTTTGCAATCACCTCAACTTTGAGATTGATTACATACTTAAGCGTGATGACTACTTGTATTTTTGGAGACAAGTCAGGATGAGCACAAGCAAACAGTAGCTTCAATTGTTGGTCCTCCAACAAGGACTCTGAAAAGCGAGACTCGACTGTTGGAATATCCACTGTCTCATTGAGCGGTTCTACTCTAGCTCTTTTTTTTATTTCGTTCAGGGCTTTGTTTTTGCAAACAGTATATAACCAACCCGCGGTGTTAGTAGGAATTCCCTTTTCTTTCCAGTCGGTAATCGCTGTAGAAAATGCCTCTTGCACAATGTCTTCGGCATGCTCCAACTCCATACTCTTAAAGGTATAGAGCAATGAAGCCACAATTTTTCCAAAGTGTGTTTTATAAACGCTCTCGACTTTTTCGTGAACGATATCCAATGTCAATCCATATTTACCACTTGTCTTACTTCGCGGATCGCAAAACCTGACATCACCATCGGGCATGATTGGGCGATTGATACTGCTTGCTCCAAATTTTCTGCCCATATAAGATCGAAACCACTGATACCTTCTTTGGCTTCAATGAAAGGCCCGTCTGATTGCACTTCATTTTGCGAAACATATTTACCTGACACGTACAATGGTTGCCCCATAATGTATTGGCCAGCATCGGTTATTGATTTTATCCAAGGCAACATATCCGGAGATCTTGCAAAACGCTCTTCGAGTGTGAACTGCCCAATCTTCTTTAAGTCTTCTCGCACGATCAGCATAAATTTTTCCATAGATTTTAGTTTGATGGTTTAAATTAAGGAAATTAAAAATGATACAACAATCGGATCATTTGAAGTACTTCTCTTTAAAATTGACAATCTCAGATTCTAATTCCGTACAATGTCTGTGAGATAATTTTGGGTGTAAAATCTACAAGTTTACCGTCACGCGGTACTGCAAAAGGTCATGGCAAGTACTGAAAGGAGTCGGAGGTTAATTTTAATAAATGACTAGCTGTTTGGCCAAACATAGCTCAAGAGTCTTACCTTACAAGAAATTCCTGACCGCATCAGGTCTAATTTATACTCAACTCTATGATAAAAAAAATTATTTATGTTATCATGACGCTTTGCTTCCTGGCGGTCTTGTTCTATTTCGGAATGCTGTTGCGTCACGGAGGGCAGAACAGCCCAGGTACCATCGATGCGGCTTATTACATCGAAAGCGCTGGTAAAAAAATAATTGTTGTCAACGATTATATTTCTCGGAAGATAGGTTACAAGGGTTCAGGACGTAGAATGAAATCAAGTTGGCTTATATCCTTGGATGCAGTCACGGGCAAAGAATTAAAACGTATTCATGCGGGGTACATCGATTATGTAGGGATGGACAATGGAAAACTATGGATGATAAGTTCCGACTCCACTGTTGGGCTTCATTCAAGAGACCCTTATTCGCTCGAAATAACAGAGAGCTACACGTCTCTTCTCGCAAAGGCAGAAGCTCAGAACCCTGTTTCAAAAGGAAAAATTGCCGAATGGGAATTAGGTAATCATGGAAACATGGTTGTTACGACTTTTGATGCTACCAAATATTATTTCAGTCCCGTAAATTTTAAAGCGCACGAATGCACGAACGAAAGAAGTGACGATAGATTACACCGACCGTACGGCTTGAGTAGCGTAGATGTTATGGAGCAAAACCGAAATAATTACATGGCCTATAAAGACGGTGACATCGGTAAAAATATTTATGAACTTGATGGGCGCCAAGGCAAGCAGTTGTATCACCTTGACGAATACCCATGGACACGAATGAATACAGCATGGCCCACAAGTGCGCCTATGTTTGTAACAAAAAAACATCTGGTGAACGATATGCATTTTGTAGATGCCGCGTTTGTTTATGACGCTTTTACAAAGTTGCCACTTTGTTTTAATGATGAATGCGTATTTATATATCATCACGACCGTGTAGGAAAAGGGCAGCGTTACTTGCTTACACAAGTGGAAGCCTCTGGTGCAGTGAAAACACAATATGACATTACACAAACCGATCCAGCTAGAATACTAAAAGAAGCTTTTGTTGCTGATGGGAAATTGTATTTAGTCTTTGCAGGTGAGGTGCAATGTAGAGACGTCGCGGGAAAAATAATCTGGCAATACACTGAAGATACAATGGACAGGTAGTTGTCAGAGGATATCAACTTAGGATTTTGGCAATAAATCACAAAACCAAAACCCTTTTGTGATGGCAGTAGGAGAGGCGTCAGTTTTTATTTCGAGCGGCTTGTAAATTTTTTTACCAAAAGTGAATTCAATTTTCTTTTTGAATAAAGGCCCATCGTAGCAAAAGGTATGATATTCCCCGTTTTCTCCGCACGGATCAACGGTATCAGGTAGTTGGTTAATGAACTCGTTATCTATTTCTCTTCCCAGCCATTCTTTTCCAAGATGTGCATCGTTGGTGCAGCAGATAACGGATTTAAACTGCTGCTGGATAAAATCATGAATGAGAACTGTGGTATCCATTTTCCATAGTGGGAAGACTCCCTTCATCTCAATCTTTGCTAAATTATTCTCGCGATATATCCTTAAATCTTCCGAAAATATGTCTCCAAAAATAACGTGATTAATATCCAGTGATTTGGCTTTCAATAAAGCTACTTCCATTTGCCTCTCATAATTATCGTTGGTGCTTTCTGTCACCCGAACTTTCAAAAGAGGAATGCCGATTGATTCCACTTGCCGATCCAACAACTCTTCTCTCACGCCATGCATTGAAATTCTTTTGAAGTTGTCATTAACTGTAGTGAGCAAATATTTTACGTCATAAAAGTTTTCTGTCAAAACTTTGTGCAGACCGTAGGCTGAATCTTTTCCACCGCTCCAACAAAATATCGCCTTGGGTCTCTCACTCATTTTGTTTTCTAAATTATCCAACTGCTAAATTATAGAATGTTTGATGTATTGATCATGCAAGATTTTGGGTTTGTTTGTACAGACTGAAGCGTTAAACCCGATTTTAATTCACTTTCTATTTAACACTTACATGGATTGTATTGACAGCTAAGTAGGCAGAACGGAAGTTTAAACCTGATCTACATTTGGCCTATAAATCACAAAGAAATCTATGGGACGGATATTCCTTCTTATTCTGGCAATTCTAATAGTGAACATTATTTTTGCTTAAAAGAATTTGAGATCAAACTGAAGCTAAGCCTTTTTCTCAAAAACTTGTCGAATTGACTATAACATCTCTGTCGGCAATCATGCCTATTAAGTTAATAGAACCTTCATCGTGCGTGCATATTGGAGTTACAATAGTATTGTATCCTTGTGGCAGGTTGAAATTTAATTAAGTTTCGTACAGGTTTAATAACTAGTAACCCGATGGCTTACGTTCATCGGGTTTTCTTTTTTCGAGCCGTTGCAGATATTATCCTGATAATATCAATTCTTTTTCCCAAAAGAACATTTCGTTATAAAAAAAATCGCCTCTTGCCAATGAAGACAAGAGGCGACTTCCGTTGACAAATTCAGGAACTTAATTGATGCTGATCCTTAGTTGATCAGTATGATCTTTCCAGGTAACTACAATAATGTAAATCCCTGGCGTTACTTTCAAATCAAAGTCTTTATGAAACACTCCATTCGATTCACTTTGATAGGTATCAACAATTTGCCCCATTAAATTATATATCGATACTTTAAACTCACCGGTACATTGATCGCCATTCATCGCCAATGTGAAGTTTCCGCTCGATGGATTTGGATAAACAACGGCACCTCCAGTGAGAATATTATTCTGCTCTGAATTTGTGCTCGCGATTCTCATCGACGATCCCGCAGAAGGTTCTGTACCATATACAAGCTGGCCCTTGTAGTAAATTGTAATCTTTTGGTTTTCAGCCATCGGGCCACTTTGATAGGAATAATCGTTGCTTTGATTAAAGTTTGACCAATCGCTCTTCGTTATCCGATATTGAATATTCCCCGTAGAAGTAAGAGGATAGAATGTATGTGCAAGTGGATTAACTTTTAATTCCAGATAAGAGTCTGCATTATTACGAGCTGGGCTCACGCTAGTGAAGCTGCCACTAATAGCACTGTTACCAATCTTGGCATAGTCAATCCAGAAATGCAAAGGAGAAGATCCTTCCGAAGTGAACCAGTAGCGTGCCGTCACATCTTTATAGTCAACTGACACATTACCTTCATTTCTTATATCGACGAAAGTACTGATTGTGTTTCCGCCCGCGCTATTTGCCAAGGAGAAAGTCTTCAGGCTCACAACAGATGAATCAGCCGCAGGTTCTGTTCCCCATACCAACACGCCATTCTGATAAAGTGTAATCTGTGCATTATCCGCGTATGGCGAATTTGACAGCCTTGAGTAATCATTTGCTTCGTTAAAATTCGACCAATCACTATTTGCAAACCGTGATTGTATCTCTCCTGAATTTCCGTGAGCTGAAAGAGACCCAGCTGAATTATTGAATCCATACTCAATGTAGCCAAGCGCTTTTACGCGCGGATTCGTTAACGGCACATACTTGGTGGTAACTTTACTGTTGCCAATCTGAGCGTAGTCAATCCAAAGCCCGAGACTTCCTGTAAAGTTTTCGGGAGTAATCCAATAACGAGCAGTCAGTTGACTGTAAGGAATAGGGGCATTGCTTGTGTTTAGAATTTTCAAGTAAGGC
>DASYTA010000512.1:0-9183 GCA_036002745.1 Cyclobacteriaceae bacterium
ATTCGGATTGTTCAAGCTGGCAACGACGGCATAAGAACCAGGCGCAGACGGAGCGGATAACGAGTCATTATAGGTTACTGTTACCGTTGTCAGGCCTAGAGGGTTTGTTGTGACTGTTACTGATTTTGGCGTTCCGTCATAGGTGTATGAAAGATTGCTAAGGGTAATAGTAGCAGTAGCTTTGTTGACTATCAACATTCGACTTACGTTTACGGCAGCCGTATAGTTTTGATTTCCATTTTGTGAAGCAGTAATCAATGTGGTTCCTGCTCTTTTGATATGGACTATAACTCCGCTAATTGATGCCACAGCGGTATCTGCACTTACAAAAATTACAGGGTTTCCTGAATTGCCACCAGAAGCAATCAAAGCAAAGTCAGCATCGCCGAATGTTTTAGCTGCAATAGAATCGAACGCGATGAACTGTGAGGCTGGCGTTATCGTCAGCACGCCTGATATAAAGGTCATCGAATAGTTCAAGGCTGATGCACCAGAAACGATAGTGGTATAAAGACCAACAGAAGAGGTGTCGGTGGCCGAACTAAAAAATACTGGTTGTGATGTAAAGACTGATGATGAATCACCATTTACAAACCCTTGATAACTTGCTGTGAACACCGGATTGTGAGTGCCATAGATTTTGGTTTTATCATCAGCTTTCACAATTAATTCCCTCTTCGTGATGATGAATACTGCAGTATCAAAATTCAATGTGTAGTTGCTGCTTAATGATAAAGTTCCTTGCCTGATAACATAAGATCCAACATTTTCTCCAGCATCTCTTGTTAGAGTTCCAGCGGAAGTGTCACCATTCACAAGTGGTGGTACAACTGTGTATGTTAGCGTAGAATCGCTTGAGCCATAAATTTTTGATTTTGCATTAGCGAATACAGTAACTGCCTTAGGCACAATATTCAATGTCTGTGATTTAGGAACTGCTGGTATGAACAGTGAGTTTCCAGCCTGGTTTGCTGTAATGATTACACTTCCGGCTTTTCTAATGTGCACTTTATTGGCAACAATAGTCGCCACCGTTGTGTCACTGCTTGTGTAGATAATAGGGATTGTAGGATTCGAGCTTGTTGCTGATGGATCGATATCTGGGTCGCCATAAGTCGCTGTCGGAATCGAATTAAAAGTAATCAGTTGAACATTTTTAATTGAGTCATTGCGAGTATACCAGATAGGCGAAGTAATTATTCTACTGCCATCAGTTTCTGTAATGTCTGCATAATAATAGCCTGTGCTTAGATTTGTCAGGGTAGTATCAGAATAGGAGAGTGTGCCCGTGGAGCTGCTTGCTAATGGCGTTGCAAAAATGCCGCTGCCGGGTACGCCGTGCATAATTGTGATATTTGCCATGGGATGAGTAGTGGAACCACTTATTGAGATACGCGGAATTCCATTGCCTGCAAATTGACTTCCGAGAATTCGATCATTTAGCGTAAAGCTGATTCTCGCTGCAGAGTCTTCACTTGCGTAGAATCTCATTTTCTTCATAGCATCAAGAATGTCGTTTTCAGAGAGCGCAGGTGCAAGAACTACTGTTCGCCCACGCGTATGCCGTCCGAAAGTCATGTTGTGATTATCATGATCCAGGTTTGCCCCAAGGTGATAACCTCTTGATAGCATCAAATTATAATAATCCAAATAGCTCATTGAGCTTGGTGGATCTGAATAAGTAACATTGGTTGAAAATGCGGGACCGCTCTCAAGCGCAGAGCCTACCACAGCGCTATCAGCAAGTGCATTATAACCTGCACCGATATTGTTGAAGTCTGTAAAGTTAGGATGTGCCAAAGTTGCGATAGCATTTAACCCGTGACGATTGATGATGTTGAATAATCCATTTGGACCAGTATAGGTACTCTTCTGAACGAAAATTTGGTATTCTCCCGGCTCCCAACCAATAAGTGAATCAATTCCATATACTACTACGTGTCCACCGCCACTGATTACTCCCCACTCCATACCATGCATAGCGATGAAGTTTGAAGTCGTTGCATTTCTTGCAGCTTGAATACCTGGTTGCCAATTGGCGAGTCGCATGCCAGCTTGTGTGTGATTGTGTTCCGAGATTCCGAGGAAATCCATCTTCCTTGAATTCTTTGCAAAAGCATAATCGTCTTCTGGCTTTTTGGTGGTATCGTCCTTATTGCCATCTGAATAACTGCTGTGTGAATGCAGATTACCGAAATAATAGTTGAGTGAATTGCTGTTAAAGATTCCAGTCTTTTGATTTCCCGTTAGAGGAGAAGAGGTTAAGTAAAGCGGACCACCACTGCAATTGCTATTAAGGACAAATACAAAAAAGAAGTATCTCGTGTTTTGAGCAAGACCGCTTCTATTAAATGAAGTCTGCGCTCCGCGTTTAATAACGATTCCACCACCAATTGTATCACCTACGGAATAAACAGTTTGATCAATTGGTAAACTGTTTAGCGTACTGTCCTGACTCATCACCACTAGAAACTCATCAGCACTTGATGCATCAAAAGCACCCTGGATTACATTATAGTTTGAAAACGTAATTCTAAAATTAGTTGGCTGAGAAGTAGGAGTGGAGCAAACTGGTAGCGGAATAGTAGCCTGAGTACCAGATAATGGATTTGAGTTAAGATATTTTGGACCTCCATTACAAGAGATGCTGTTCAATGCAAAAATGAAATAATGGTAGGTTGTGCCTGGAAGAAGATTGTTGTCAATGAAACTAACTGTCGATACTCGCCCCGCAACCGTTCCGCCTCCGAGGTTACTTCCCGTATTGTAGATGATGCTGTCAACAGGAGCGCTCGTCAAACTATCATTGAGGCTTCGTACAATTAAGTACTCACTTGCATCGACCGAGGCCGTGAAATTTAAAGTGATGCTCTTTGTGCCAACCGCACTAAAAGTCAAGGCAGACGGTTGACTGGTAGGCGTTGTACATGGAAGCACTTCGGGTTGAACATGCGCACCAAGTCGATTAGGATCATCTAGGTCAGCCGCATTCTGAACTGTTGCTAATGGAACACGACTCCAGTCAGAAACTATGAATGATGCTGAAGGGGTTAACGCATCTTGATTTCTCACATAGCTTACATCTTTTGCATTGACACCTGTTCCAAATGCATCTATAATATTATTAGCAGCGTCGAGCAGCGCGACACCATCATTACCATTGAAATTGATCACTGCATTGTTGGATTGCTGAGCACTTGCCGCAGTCAAATATGGAACTTCCGCTCCGTTGCCCGTATTTCCGATTAGCACGCTGCTTTTAGGAGGAATGGTAATGGTCAGGTTCGCTATTTGAGATGGAGTTGCAGTAATAACAATGTTTCCTGCATCGCCCGAGATCGTGTACAAGGCAAGTTTTAATTGTGGCGATGTTGTATTGACAGGTGAATCAGTTGGGTTGGTTAATTCAATCCATTTGTTAGTCGATGTACCTTCATAATATTGACTGATAAATATTTTCGTCTTTTCAGCAAGAGTAATTGTCACCGTTGCATCTGCACTAAGTCCGATGGTGTTGGTTACTCTGTAAGAGAATGTTTGAGAGGCTGCACTTCCCTCCACGGATTGATAAGAAAATGTTCCATTGTTATTAAATATCAATGTTCCATTCTGTGGGTCTGTGAGTTTTGAAAAGGTTAGCGACAATGATTGAGGATCCGTGTCGTTGGAAGAAACATCGCCGCTGATCAGATTACCGAATAATCCTCCAAATGTATCATTGGTTGCAACCGGATTAAGGTTGATGCCATTGCCAGTAAGTGAAACAGTTGTTGTTCCCGAAACACCGCCACCAGTATGTGTGATGGTGCCTGTCGCTGGGCCGGTTGCTGTTGGGCTGAATTGACTGAACACAATGGTTGAACTATCGTTAAGTTCTAATGAAGTGAATATCAGATTTGTTGAGAAAGGTCCTGTCGCCGATTTTGATATTGAGAAAGGTGAGCTCGTGGAGAGGGTGACGTTGCTTCCATCTAAATTGGCACAACTAAGAGTGTATGATCGTGCCGCACTAGTTGTACCAACAGCTTGATTGCCAAATGCAATGCTCGATGGGCTTACATTAAAAGACGGTGAAGGTGCAGTTCCTGAAGAATAAGTAAGCGAGAGATCATCAATTGCACTTGAAGTTCTATTGCCACTGCCAGTGCTTGCAGTCAGCGTTACTATTCTTATCCAAACGTCATCCGGTCTGTTATCAAGGCTGGAGCCAAAATCAACCGAGATGGGGTTGTTAGTAAAAGAGCTTCCGCCTGTTGTCAATGTACCGGTGGCAGTTGCTGTGGTGAACGTTGATGGAGTAGGACCAAAGCCGTAATCGACTCGCCAGGTGGTTAACCGTGGAGAGGTGATATCAAGGGATTGAAGTTTAAATGACAGTTTGAAATTGCTGAGCCCGGAAGTGTTTGCAAGCTGAACAACAAAAGAACCACCCGGGTCGCCAAGAGATCCTGTTTGGCGTATTCCAAGACTGCGGTTGGTAGAGCTGCTTTGTTGAGCGGGTGTGGCCGAAGAAGGCAGATCTGTTCCCGATGCAAAGTTCTTCACTGCACCCGTGGTGATGTTCCAGGCAATTGCTGTAGGACTATAGGCCTGTACGGTTCCCAAGGCAGTGGCCGTGCTGCTGGCTCTCACGGTGATTCCCACTGGCAAGCTTGTGCCAATCGAATTAAAATCTTGTGAGTACGGTGAAGGTCCTAAAGTGATTTGGGCCAGCAAGTGATTAAAAGCGAATGAGACAAGAATAAGTAGTAAAAGTTTCTTCATTGTGTAGTGGGTTGTTTGTCCTGAAAATTCCTGCCGAAGGTAGCATTGAAATATTACCTGAATATTAGCTCAATTGGGTATTTAATTTACTAACCTAATCATGTGATACTAGAGGAAAAATGATAGACGGAGCATGAAACTTATCAACAAAAAGAAGGAGCATGCGAAAAATGATGGACTTAGCTGAATTAATAAAGGCAACGCATACGACAACCGATAACTTGTGTTTTGTCACGAGTATTGCGGGATAATGCTAAATCATAGTGAAGATTATTATCTTCAATCGAGTTCGTTCTTTATCTTCGATTGATTAAGAGAATATCATGATGCCTAATCTATATCTATCTAAGATTGGTAGGATTTTTTATGGGGTATCCATTGCTGTCATGGGATTTCTGACAATTTATTATCGCGATTTCCCTTACATGTTGATACCTCCTAAACATTCCTGGATCCCAAGTATTGTAGTAATAATTTCCGGAGCGCTGCTTGTTTTATCCGGAGCATGTATTGTTTTTGAAAAAAAGATTAAGCCGACTTCTTTGCTTCTAGGGAGTGTGCTTCTATTAATTTTTTGCTTCTACTTTATTCCATACCAACTCATCGCAAGTCCAAACGTTGCACAATTTGGAGATTGGGAGAATGCAGCAAAAGAATTGACCTTAGCAGGCGGCGCAATTGTTATCGCCGGCACTTTTTCAGAAATGAGTAAACATCCTCTATTCAAGTTCTTAGAGAAGTTAATCCCTTTTGGCCCTATTTTATTTTCGCTGACAATCATCAGTTATGGCATTGATCATTTTCTTTATGCGAAAGGAGCAGCTGATTATGTTCCATCATGGATACCATTTCATTTGCTCTGGGTTTATCTTGGAGGTATAGGATTGCTTGGTTCGGGAATAGCAATTATCATAAAGGTCATCCCCAAACTAGCAGCCACACTTTTAGGCTCCATGATTTTTATTTGGTTCGCCATTCTCCACATACCAAGAATAATTGTTTCTCCTTCCGCTTATTTAGGAAGTGAAATAGCCAGTGCGTGTTTAGCACTTGCCTATTGCGGAATTGCATTTGTTATTGCAGCGCAAATAAAAAATAGTAGAAATTTAAACTCGCAATGAGCCGCGAAAACCACGTGCCGCATAATAAGATTCAGCGCCATTGTGATATGTGAAAACAGTGCCATAGCGAAAATCACAAAAAATAGCTCCACCCAGTTTTCTAATGTCGGCAGGTGTTTTCACCCAGCTTGATGTTTTTGTATCAAACTTTCCTAGCTTTTGTAGTTCTCGGTATTCTTCTTCCGTTAGAAGTTCAATGCCCATGGCATTGGCTTCATAACACGCGCTATTTTTTGGTTTATGTTCTTTTCGAGAGTCCAGTGCATCACGATCATAACAAAAACTTCTCCGGCCACTTGGGCTCTCCTCTGAGCAATCACAAAAGATATATTCTCCGGTCTTTTTATCATAATTAATGACATCCGGTTCACCGCCGGTTTTTTCCATTTCATTGAGCGACAATAGTTTTTCCATATTCGCTTTCAATCTTGATTCAACGTTTGCCCAATCAAGATTTTTATGACGATTCGTATTTTTCTCGAACCGTGTTTTCAAAATGCTGAGCAATTGTTCTTGTTGCTTTGCTGACAACTCATTTTTTGAAATGCTTTTCTTTGCCATAGATTTGAAATTTGCTAATCCTCTAATCCTTTCCCATCGAGAATTTGCGGCATGCACTTTTCAACTCTTGCCTCGCGGGTTTTGGATTGTTTGGCTTGAGAAAAATAAAATAGATATCCTCTTTGTCGTCCAGGTGTGAGTGAATTAAATGCAGTTTTTAGTGCTTTGTTTTTATCCAACTTCTTTTGAAACTCTTCTGGAATTTTGAAATCTTTGGTCTTTTTTAATTCCACCTTCAAACCTGATTCTTCGACCCCGACTGCCTCATAGATATAGTCCTTCAGAGTTTTTTCGAGTTTACTTATTTCCTTGACGTTGGTGAATCGAATCTGGCGCGCTACCTGTACATTCTCAGTTTGCTGGATAAGAATTTTCTTTTTGTCTTTCAACAAAGCGCCTTTGAAAAGCAAAAAGGCACAGTATTCTTTGAACACATGAATTAAAACAATGTTACTCTCCTGAAATGTGTAACATGGACAGCCCCACTTCAATTCTTCAATTAGATCACAGCTAAGTGCGATCGTTCTCATTTTCTTGATTTCCTCCTGCCACTTCTGTTCTTTACTGAAGTACCAATCAACTTTGGGATTCATAGGTCTCTCGATTCTATTTTCCTGGTTGCTTAATAATGTTGAACATCCACCGAATGCCAAAGCGATCTTTGCATGTACCCCAGTAGCCCCAAAACTCATCATGAGGTGGCACTCCATCTGCTCCTCCTTCCGATAGTTCTTTGTATAACCTGTCTGCCTCTTCTTTCGCGTCGGGGTTCAAGCTGATGGTAAAATTGTTTCCCTCTACTAATTTGTGTCCCATGCTTTCCAGCGCATCAGTACCCATGATTTGGATACCACCAAGTATTGGAAGTGCCACGTGTGTCAATTTGTTTTTATCAGAATCTGGGATGGGAGGTGAGCCTGGCCTAGAGGGCATATCTTTGAACCGCATGGGCGGATTGGAGAATTCTGTTTTGAAAACTTTCTTGTAGTGGTTGAATGCTTCCTCGGCATTGCCCGCAAAGTTTAGATAAATGGATACGCTTGCCATATAGTATTATTTTTATTGATTGAAATTAATTAACTGAAAACGATTTTTCTGTCCGCGCTGGTCTAAAATACCAAGATACTATCGTCAGGATTAATAGTAGCAAAGCTGGTAATACTGAAATTAATGAATCGCCTGATGCTATATGCGAAAATGTGGCTCCTGTTGTGAGAAAGAAAAAGCCAGCATAGGCCCACTCCTTTAGAAGAGGAGATTTAGGAATGAGCACAGCTACAACTCCCAGTATCTTCCAAACACCAAGAATAGTTAGGATATAGACAGGGTAGCCAAGATGTAGGATACTATCGAGTGCGCCTTGTCCTTCTTTCATTTTTAGTACTTGGCCTGCTCCTGTAGAAATCATTCCTAATGAAAGCCAGAGTGTTGCAACCCAGTAGATGATTTTGTTTCTCTTTGTCATAGTAATTTATTTTAGGTTTTTTAGAATTTCTTCAAGTCGGTTGTGAGCCATGTTGAGACCTTGACGGAATGGCATCTGCAGCATTTGATCTCTATGCGTTCCTGATTGAAAAATAGAGTGGATAGTTAGCTTACAGGTATCTTCAGTGATCCTTTGAAATTGCAGGAACTCCAGCTGAACACCAAAAGGTGTATTCTCAAATTCAAATGTGCGAGTGATTTTTTGATTTCGATCAAACTCGTGAATCACGCCATTGAAGCGGTGTTTGTTTCCTTTCGGATCAGTTGTTTCAAATTGAAAACTGCCACCTTTTTTGTTATCGAGCTTTAGAACTTTCGTTCCCATCCACTGCTCCACAATCTCAGTATCTTCGTGAGCTTTGAAAAGCAATTCCACAGGCAAATCAAATTCCCTGGTGATCGTCAGATCTTGTTTGCCATCTTCTGCGGTGACTTTGGTTCTTAGCTCCATGGTTATTTGCTTTTATACTTTTTCATGATTGATTCTAATTTGTTGAATCGCTGGTCCCACAATTTGCGGAATGGTTCAATAAAGTCGGCTACCTCTTTCATTTTCTTTGCGTTAATATGATAATAGATTTCCCTGCCAGAGAGCTCTTGTTCCAGAAGCTGGCATTCAGTAAGGATTTGAATATGCTTTGAAATAGTTTGCCTTGATGAATCAAAGCTGCCGGCGATGGCTCCGGGAGTCATGGCTTGCAAGGCAACTAACGTTAAAATAGCCCTTCGCGTAGGATCGGCGATGGCTTGGAAAATATCTCGTCGGGCTTCCATTTATGCAGTCATTTGACTGCAAATATAATGCAGCTATTTGACTGCGCAAATTTTTTCAAAATTATTTTTGAGATTTACTTATTGCGGCACAGGCGTAACCCTTGATCGGGTCCTTTACCATTGGCTTGATGGTTGCCGCGAAAAGAGGGCTCGCAAGCAAAGTCGCCACCCATCCATCCACCACCTCGCCAAACTCTTGAATTGCCAATAGTAGTCGTAGCGTCTTCATACCAATCTTCACACCATTCTCTTACATTACCTGACATATCATAAAGCCCTAACTCGTTGGGTAATTTGCTGCCGACCTGTTTAGTCTTATTATTATTCTTTTCTATCACTGGCCAGGACCAGGCCCCCTGTAAGTATTTATCTCCGGCATTTTGCCAATGCCATGCAACGGTATCCGCAATATTGCTTCCACTATACTTGTAACTCTTACTCAGTTGGCCACCACCTGCAGCATATTCCCACTCTGCTT
>DASYTA010000513.1:0-4712 GCA_036002745.1 Cyclobacteriaceae bacterium
GATAGGATCCCACTTGGCCGAAAATTGAAATACTGAAAAGTAATCGTTGGCTTGCACCAACCCGCGTTCAGGGAAATTATTATCAATGTCAGAAAACTCGTACTGATAAGGATCGCGCGACAAATGAAAGTTGGTAAAGGCAAGCGTGTTTTCGAAATTCAGTTTCTCCTGCGCTTGCGGATCGGCTGCATCACCGTCATACATGTGTTCACAGATATCCACACCATCAGCAGCAAGAGCTATATCAAATGAATCAGTTGCGGAGCACATCGCAAATAAAAATCCTCCGCCTGCAACAAACGCCTTAATTCGTTTTACTACAGCTAGTTTTAATTGTGATACTTTATTAAAACCAGACTTTCTAGCAGTTTCCTCGGCCTCGCGCTGTTGCTCAATGTACCAAGGAAAATTTCCATGCGTAGCATAGAACTTCCCGTATTGGCCAGTAAAGTCCTCATGATGCAGGTGAAGCCAATCATATTTAGGCAAACTTTCATTTAGCACTTCATCATCGAAAATAATATCGTAAGGGATTTCAGCGTAGGTAAGGGAAAGGGTAACGGCATCATCCCACGGTTGTTTTGATTTTGGAGAATACACTGCGATCCGCGGTGCTTTCTCTAATTTCATGATATCGTAGTTCGCCGAGGGGCTCGCTATCTCTGTTACAATGGCGTTCACTTGTGCCTCTGAAATAATTTCATAACTGACACCGCGAACCACCAATTCATTCTGGATGGTGGCGCTGTATTTACACATGAAACTTCCCCCTCTGTAGTTAAGCAGCCAATCTACTTCCTGATCGGCTTTCAAAACCCAATAAGCTATACCATATGCTTTTAAATGATTTGCTTGTTTCTCATCCATCGGGATAAGGATGGAATTACCCAGGCAAGCTTTCGAGAATAAAAAGGCTAACAACAACAAAATCCTCGCGCGCATCGTAGAAGCCGTTTAAGGTTGTAACAAAATGATCAACTAAAAGTCTTTAGAAGAACGTATAAAGGTATAATTTTGGTTTTGGATACACTAAGGATTGTAAGGTAATCGATAAAAACCCCAATATTTATTAATGAATTTACTCGAAAACATTAAAGAAGGTCTCCGTTCAGTAAAGGCCAATATGCTTCGCTCTGTTCTCACCGCTTTAATTGTTGCGATAGGCATAATGGCACTTGTTGGTATTCTTACCGCAATTGACGGTATTGAATATTCAGTGAATGAAAGTCTTTCATCACTTGGAGCCAATTCATTTGATATTTATTCAAAAGACAATCGCGGTTCGGCTCAAAGTGGGGTTAAAGAAAAAATTTATTCTCAATTGCTCTTGAACGAGGCTCAACGATTTATCGAGCAGTATTCGGTTCCTTCATCCATTGTAAGCCTATCTGCCCGGCTTACCATTTTAGCAGAGGTTAAACACGGATCTGAAAAAACGAATCCAAATGTGAATGTGATGGGAGTAAATGAAGAGTACATTGGCATTAAAGGATTGAACTTGGAGGAGGGGCGTAATTTTTCTCCTTTTGAAATACAACAAGGTGGTCATGTGGTCATCATCGGTAATGAATTGGCAAAGACACTTTACGGTGAAGGAAAAAACCCGATCAATACAGTGGTATCTTTTAAAGGAATGCAGTTTAAAGTGATCGGCAAATTGAAAGAGAAGGGATCGCTTTCGGAAAATAACTTTGATAACATGATGCTCATTCCGATCATCGTAGCTAATCAACAAGCTTCAGGTGCAGGCTTAAGGTATCGACTTAATATTGGTATTTCCGATCCTGCCCAAATGGACTACGCGATGGGTGAAGCCACGGGAGTTATGCGCAAGATTAGGCATGATGTGATTGGGCATGAAAACTCATTTACTATTGAGAGGAGCGAATCCTTAGCGCAAGAAATGGAAGGCATTACCAATGGGTTGCGCCTCGGCGGCTTTGGTGTTGGGTTCATTACTTTGCTTGGTGCCTCTATCGCATTAATGAACATCATGCTTGTGTCAGTTACTGAACGAACCCGTGAGGTGGGTGTTCGTAAAGCACTGGGGGCTACACCTTTGCGTATTCGTCAGCAATTTGTAATTGAGGCGATTGTGGTGTGTATACTTGGAGGAATAACAGGGGTATTGCTAGGGATTGGCCTAGGAAATTTGCTCTCCATATTTGTCTTTAAAGTTGACACGTTTGTTATGCCTTGGTTCTGGATAATCATAGGATTGGTCGTTTGCGTGGTGGTCGGTTTACTTTCAGGATATTATCCTGCACACAAAGCATCTAAACTTGATCCAATTGAATCGCTGCGATTCGAGTAAGACCGACTTTCCAATTCCGTTTGATCTGATTTATTTGTTCAACGATTGCCATTAATGTTGATTGACTAAGAATTTGCCCAGCCTTGAATTTAATTAGTAGATTTGGGCCAACTGCTTAATCAAATTATGGCTAGACTTTTATTTGTTCTGTTCACCTTTTCTTCAATTGCACTTTCTGCCCAAAAGTATTTTTTGCCTGGATATTATATCTCTTCCGCAGGAGATACTGTAAGAGGGTTTATTGATTTCTCAAAGAAAAATGCGAAGCAATGTGTTTTTCAGAAGAAAGAGGGCGATGAAATTATGATGTATACTCCTAAAGAAATCAGAGGGTATGGCTTTAATGGTGATAAGCAATTTGCGGTTAAAAAGCTTCCATCGGATTCATCTCTTGACAGGGCAGTTTTTATGGAAATATTGGTTCAAGGAAAGGTTAACCTGTATCGCAATAATGATGTCTTTTATATTGAGAAAGATAAACTCTATGTTCTTGAAATGGAAACGGTACAGGATCAGCAATCTGTGCGGTACAAAAAGAAGTATGTCGGTATTTTAAATCTTTTATTTTCGGATTGCCAAGGCCTTCCGAAAGATGCAGCCAATGTGAGTTATAGCCAAAAAGATTTAGTGGAGATCACTGCAAGATATAATCGATGCGTGAATGCCAAGTATACCGTCTTTAAGAGAAAGAAGGCTCATTTATCAGCTAATTTTTATTTAATGGGAGGAATAAATTCTTCATCTCTTTTGTTTGGGCCCGGAAATTACACTTATGTCTTGTCTAAGGGTAAAGTTAAAATGAATGATGTTTCTCCTAGTTTTGGTGCAGGTATACTAATGACGCATCCTGGAGTGGCAGAGAACCTGTCTCTCTCTCTTGAGGTTCATTATTCACAAGAAAAATATAACGGTTCGGATTCGGAAGTATTAGCCGCGTATACCCAATATGATAATTATTCTATAAATGGTACGCGGCTGAAATTCCCATTGGGCATTAAATACAATTTCCTCTCTGGCCCTAATTCTCTTTACTTACGCGCTGGCATGTGTTTGAATTTATTTTTGAATAACACAATTAGTGCAACACAAAGAAAAGAGTACGTAGATGGTTCTGTCACATACTCAAGTTCAAATACGGGCTTTGATAACTGGCACTTGGGGCAATTTTGGGCAAGTTTAGGTTATCAATTTAAATTAGGCGGTATTAAAGGATTTACAGAATTGAGAGGGGAGAGTCTCATTTGGAGTTATAACTCAGATGTTTATATTGACAACAGTAGTCTTATGATAATGACGAGTAAATTTTCTGAAGCGCCTACGTTAAGTTTTCTTTTTGGGGTAATTTTCTAGTGTTTAAGTAGTCGCATTCAAGACTCAATCAACTCTTGCTTAGTCTTAGTTACGCGAAGCACAAAGTGTTTGTCGAGCGAAAACTCGTAGGTATTTGTGTTCATCAACTCAGAAGCTTTCTTTGACTGCTCTAAAATGGCAAGTAAATCTTGTGCGATGGGTGACTTTCTTATGTCGTTTACAGCCTTGCCCCGAAATGCTTGTAGCGTAAACGAGAATCCTTTTTCCTTAGGATTCATTGCCTTGAATTCATGACTGTAAAGCTTGTATTCTTGAGGTTCATCCGAAGAAGCAACCATTAGTTTTAATATTGCGGGGCGATACTTGTTCCACACAGGAGCATAGGGTTTACTTTCAGCTAAATTAAAGCTCATAAAATTCATGAATTAGATTTCGCGCAAGTTAGGCTTTTAAATTTTAGGATCTTATCCAAGCTTTCTAATTCACGTTAAACATCAGTGTATTCAGGGGCAATTAGGTTCTTAAGGATATCAGGTGTATCTTTGCAACGTTTTTAGCAGAATCATTCCGTTTTAGCAAGTCTTAACCTCTTTTTTAAGAGTTCTTTCTACCACCCAATCATTTTCGCTGAAAATCGCAAGCACGGGTTTCCGGTTGCTATTCTCTCTGTCCATTAGCACCGGAACGATAGACGACAGGTTATTGCCCGCTTGATTTTTAATTTTAAAAACGAAAAATGAATTTTGTAAAAAAGAACAACACAAAGAGAAGAGAAGACAATCATCAAAGAAGAAGAAGTCAACAACCTGCACGTGGAAGAGGCCAGCAATTGGTTAGCACTCTTGATCCCCGCTTATTCGAAAAGAAGGCGAAGCCATTAAATGAGGTTCGCTATGAATCTCCAAGAAAAATTCAGGATTTACCAGTTGATGAGCGAATCAAAAATAATTTGATTACAAAAGGATATTTGCAACCAACCGAAATCCAGGACAAGACGCTTGAAGCGATCTTAACGGATAATGATTTAATGGGCATTGCTCAAACCGGTACCGGAAAAACAGGAGCATTTTTAATTCCTGTAGTTCAT
>DASYTA010000514.1:0-11358 GCA_036002745.1 Cyclobacteriaceae bacterium
TAAATGCTTTCGTTCAGGAGCATATCACAGGCATGAACATCGTGCAAATTTTTGGCAGCGAGAAAAAAGAATTTGAAAAATTCAAGGAGATCAATACGGAGCATCTCGATTCCAATCTAAAATCAGTTTTGTATTACTCTATATATTATCCCGTGGCAGAAATCATTGCGGCCATGGGCACGGGCTTGCTCGTTTGGTACGGAGCCAAAGGCGCGATAAATACAGAAGTGACTGGCATTACATTAGGAAGTTTGATCGCTTTTATAATGTACATCCAGCTTTTCTTTAGGCCCATACGAATGATTGCGGATCGATACAACACTCTACAAATGGGAATCGTAAGTTCATCACGGATAATTAATCTGTTGGACGAAAAGGAATTTGTGATGCAAAATGGCATGTTCAAACCAACGGAGATGAAGGGAGAGGTGAAGTTTGAACATGTTTGGTTTGCTTACAATGATTCGAACTACGTATTGAAAGATTTTGATCTCGAAATCAAGCAAGGAAAAACGGTGGCACTCGTCGGTGCTACAGGCGCAGGTAAATCTTCGGTGATTAATTTGCTTAATCGTTTTTATGAAATTAATCGAGGTGGCATTTTGATAGATGGTGTCGACCTCAAAGATTATGACCTCTCTGAGCTGCGCAAAAATATTGGCGTAGTGCTGCAAGATGTTTTTCTTTTTTCCAATTCAATTCGATATAACATCACACTGGGTAACCCTGACATAACAGACGAAATGATTTTACGCGCAGCCGAATTAGTAAGCGCACGAAAATTCATAGATCGTTTGCCTGGCGGATTAGATTATAATGTTATGGAGCGTGGTGCAACTCTTTCCGTGGGGCAACGCCAATTGCTATCCTTTATTCGTGCTATGGTTTACAATCCGAAAATTTTAGTGCTTGACGAAGCCACATCATCAGTGGATACGGAAACTGAAGAAATGATCCAATCAGCTATCAGTAAAATGATGGAAGGACGCACATCAATTGTGATAGCACATCGGCTTTCAACGATTCAGCATGCGCACAAAATCATCGTGTTAGATAAGGGCGAAATTAAAGAAACAGGAAGCCATGATGAGTTGCTTGCCCATGAAGGATTTTACGCTCATCTTCATAAGATGCAATACAAAGAAGCTGTGTAATCCTTAGCGAGAACACGCGTTAAACGTTCCCTCCAAAAGAATTATCTTTGTTTGATGCGTTTTTACAAGCCGATAATTTTATTTTTTCTGCTTACAGAAATAGCACCACTTTGTTTAGCGCAAGTGAAAAAGAGTGTGCGCAGCGGCAAATATTCAGTGCCCAAAGTTTCGCACAACAAAGCGCGAATTGTTTGTCCGATTTTTGAGGAGAGCCGATATCCCTATCAAGGGATTGGCTTTAAAGTTGGCGACCCCTTCGCAGTGACTTATAAATTTTATCCTAGCAAACATTGGTCATTTGCTGTAGATGCAGGCAAAGCGGCAAGCGGATTATACAACAGTTACTACCGGAGTTTGTTTAATGACTATGTTCATTCCGACACATTAAGCACCGATCCAAAAACAAAAGAAAAATCTACGATCACTTACCTTACTCACAAAGTAACTGCCGACTGGGTTTTAGAGACGAAGTTCTTATACCAGTGGGATGCTGAAAAAATTTCTAAAGGACTTATGCTTTATGCAGGCCTCGGTTGGCAATGGAGAAGCACAACAATACAATATGATTATAATTATCAAGAGGCGCCTGCCGGTGTAGGCGAGCAACGCTTTGGAAGTTTTACAAAGGATAGATTCACTTATGGACCAGTAGGAATTGTTGGGTTTGAATATTCTTATTTTTCAATTCCTGTTTCAGCCTTTATTGAATTAGAAACTTATCTGGACGCTCTTGCCGATCCCGGTTACAGACGTTTTCAGGGTGGCATCGGCCTCCGATATGTTTTTTAATCCGGCTCAACTTCGTCCAACTGCATTTGTTTTTCGTACAGCTCTTTGTAAACTCCTTCTTTGTTTAAAAGGGCTTCATGAGTACCTTCTTCAACGATCGATCCATCGTGAAGCACTAAAATTTTATTAGCTAGTTTAGCAGAGGATACACGGTGTGAAATAATAATGGTAGTTCGCCCTACCATAATTTTCTTCATGCTGTTGAGAATATTGTTTTCCGTCTTGGTGTCAACAGCGGAAAGAGCATCGTCCAGAATTAAAATTTTTGGTTCGCGCGCTACAGCACGAGCGATAGACACGCGTTGTTTTTGCCCACCCGACAAAGTTATGCCGCGTTCTCCCACTCGTGTGGCGAATCCTTGAGGAAATAGCTGAATGTTTTCATACACATCAGCATCTTTAGCGGCTTGAAATATTTTCTCTTCATCGAGTTTATCCAATCCAAAACCAATGTTGTTGAAAACAGTGTCACTGAAAAGAAAAACATCTTGAGGAACAACACCCACTTGCTTTCTAAGGCAAACGAGATCGTAATCTCTGATCGGAATTTCGTCTACAAGAACTTCTCCAGCAGATACATCATAAAGCCGTGAAACCAAATTTGCGATTGTGCTTTTTCCGGAACCTGTTGTGCCGATAATAGCTAACGACTCCCCAGGATTGATTTTAAAAGAAATATTTTTCAAAGCTTGAACTCCAGTATCCGGATAAGTGAATTGAACATCTTTGAATTCTACTTTACCGGCAATCTCACGTTCTAATTTTTTTTCAGAGACGATGTCGGTGGTTGCTTTCAAGAATTCATTGATTCTTTTTTGCGAAGCTTCCGCGCGTTTAACCTGGCTGCTGGTCCAACCTAATAAAGTTACCGGCCAGGTGAGAATGTTTACATAAATTATAAACTCTGCGATGTTACCAATTGTGAGTGAACCGTTGATAACTTCAACACTACCTGAATAAACTGTAAGAATTATACTAAGACCCACTAATCCCAGTACAACAGGATAAAATAGCGCTTCTACTTTGGTAAGCTTGATGGATTGCCGCTTATATTCTTCGCTTTCTTTCGAAAAATTTTGGACGGACTCATTTTCTCGTGTGAATGATTTCAAAACACGAATACCTGAAAAAGCTTCTTGAACAAATGTGCTTAACCTCGACTGACTTTTTTGAATCTCTTCACTTCGATGCTCAATAATATTATTGACGTAAAAAATGGTGATCGACAAAAGTGGGAGAGGCAGCAAAGAATACAAAGTAAGTTTAGGACTTACATGAAACATGACTGGAACAATCATGGCGAACAATGAAATAAGTTGTAGGCCGTACATGATAGATGGCCCCAAGTACATTCGTACGCGACCCACATCTTCACTGATTCTGTTCATCAAGTCGCCGGTATTGTTTCTGCGATAAAAGCTGACAGGTAATAATTGATAATGCTCAAAAATTTCATTCTTTAAATCGTATTCCACCAAGCGACTCATAACGATGAGCGTCTGGCGAACGAAATACAAAAACACTCCGCGCAACAACGCCATCAGTAGTATTAGAATCGCATAAAGTAAAATGCCTCGGGCAAAAATCTGGAAGAAATCGGACTGTACGTTGCTCCTATCAAAAGCACGATAAACACGGATGTTATCAACGACAAGATCGATGGAGTAACGAACAAAAAGCCCCGGCAATATTTGGAAAGCATTGGAAATTAAGACAAACACAAAGCCCCAGATCAAATGCCACTTATATTTAAGAAGGTATTTGTTTAGGTATTGAAGTTCTTTCATGTAGTAAGGATCAACCCGTCAAACGCAATTCTGCGTTGGCAAGTTCGGAAATGTGTACTTATCCCCCAAAGTCTTTCACATTTCGTGAGAAGGGCGTAATTTGCACCCGCAAAAAACGTTCTTTCAACATGCTTAATCGGCGCACCATCCGCATCAAAATCATGCAAAGCCTCTTTGCCTACAACCAATGCAAGGACGCTGACTTACTTCTCGCCCATGATTTAATTGATGAGCGTTTCCAGCCTGACCTCAATTCGATGGAGGTGCAAGACAAAGAATTGCTGCGCTCGCAAAAGAAATCGGCCTTACAACTTTTCGAAAGAAAAATGAAAGGAGAGAAAGGTAAGACTGATGATCCTATTATATCCAAAGCAGCGGATGACGCAATTCAGCTTTTTCAAAAATCAATAAAGAAAGATCAAACCTATTTGAGCAAGAATATTTTGCTTGAAATGGAGAGGCTTGCCGCTACCTATCACAGTATTATCTCACTTATTCTGGCCTTGGCGGATCAGGCAGCCGCCGATAAAAAAAATGATCACGGCAACTTTGTAAAAAATGGATTGATAAAAGCCTGGAGACAAAGTGATGAGTTGAAGAAAGCGGTGATGAAAGAAAACTCCGGATGGGAGGTAAGGATGGACAAAGTGCGCGGGTGGTTTCGCGATGTATTGAAAGAAGATGAGGCTTATAAAAAATATCTAAACGAAGAGGATCTTACCGAAGAAGTTCAGAAAGCCTTTGTCAAGCACTTAAGCCGAAAGGTCATTTTAGGCAACGGCACGATCAATGATTATTTCGAAGAGCAAAATATTCGTTGGGCCGAAGACAAGGACATCATCAAAAGCATGATGGATAAAACGATCAAGTCGTACGCTGATGGGAAAATCACTTTGCAAAAAGTTTCTCTCAACTGGGATGACGATCAGGAGTTCATCGAAAAACTTTTTAACAGTGCCGTAGATCTTGATCCACAATACAAAGAATTGATAGCAAAAAATACCCGCAATTGGGAAGTAGATCGGTTGCCTCTTACTGATCGCGTAATTTTGGAAATGGCGATTTCAGAAATGATTCATTTTCCCAACATTCCTGTAAAGGTTACGATCAATGAATACATTGAGCTTTCAAAAGATTATAGCACGCCAAAGAGCCGCCAGTTTATCAATGGAATACTCGATGTGATCTCCAAAGCCATGAAAGAGTCAGGGGCGGTAAAAAAGAGTGGTCGCGGTCTGCTAGACAACAAATAAATCAAAAAAATACTTTTTTATCTTTGTAATCCTAAAGAGAACAAACTATGGGCAAAAAAAGCAACAACGCCTTGATGGCATTTTTGGCAGGAGCAGCAGCGGGGGCAATCCTCGGAATTTTGTACGCTCCAGACAAAGGCTCGAATACTCGGGAAAAACTTTCATTCAAATTAGATAAGTACAAGAAAGTGCTTCAAGATTATTTGGATGATTTAGTAAGCGGTAAAGAATCACCGTTGACTTCCGAGGCGCAATCGCAAGGGCAGAAGGTAGTTGCTGAAGCCAAAGGAAAAGCACAACAGTTGCTCGACGATGTGGATGAGTTATTGGAGCAAATACGTGGTAAAAACAGTTAACTTTTTGTTAATGGCATCAATGTATTTGTCTTAGAAAGAGTTGGAATTTAATTTTGATGGTTATTAATAGTTTAAAGAGTATGAAAATCAGAACAACAATAATGTTAGTGGTTGCTTTGGGGTTTGTGGCAACAGGGTGCCGTGATAAAGCTGCCGAAAAAAAGATTGCAGAGCTAGAAAGTAGGTTGGCGCAGTTGGAGGGAAATAAGACGACAACCACCCCTACATCCTCTGTACCATTGCCTGCAACAGCAGCAACTCCCGCGGCTGAAGAAAAACCAACCGGTCCGCTTCCTGTAATAGAATTCGGTACTACCGAACACGATTTTGGCACTGTTGCAGAAGGACAAAAAGTATCTTATACCTATACGGTGAAGAATACCGGGGCTGCTCCGTTGCTTATTCAAAATGCACAACCATCTTGTGGTTGTACAGTGCCTGATTGGACGAAGACACCTATCGCAGTAGGAGGAACAGGTTTTGTTAAAGCAGAATTTGATACACACGGCAAAGCCGGTATTCAAAATAAAACCATAACCGTAACTTCAAATTCGTGGCCAAGAACAACGGTGATCAAATTTAAAGCAATGGTTACACCAAAGTCCGATGGTGCTAATGGACCATTGAAATAACAGTTTATAAATTTGTAATCAGACAAATCCCCGGCAATGGGGATTTTGTATTTTAAGAGCTAAGTAGATATGATTTTAAAACCGGTTTGTCAGGTTCATGCCAAACGGATAACTTGCGGCCTAAATTTCTAAATAACTATGTATTCGATTTTACTTCAAGCACAACAAGGCATAATGGATAAAATGGGGTTCCCAATTATGATGGTCCTCATGTTCGGGATTCTTTATTTCTTTATGATCCGCCCTCAGCAGAAAAAGGCAAAAGACTCAAAGAAATTTGCGGATGAAATTAAAAAAGGTGATTACGTTGTTACTATTGGTGGCGTACATGGCCGCATAGCGGAAGTGGAAGATGATACGATTGTTGTTGAAGTAGAGCGTGGTGCAAGGATTAGATTTTCGAAATCTGCTGTTTCTATGGAGTCGACAAAAGCAGCTGCAAGCAAAAAACCCGCTGCCTGATTCTTAGAATCAGACATCATTTTCGGTTTAATGCGTTAAAGTTGAAGCAATGAATATTTTACGCATTTTCATTAATCTTTTTCGTTTTGACCGCGCCAACTGGAAGGTAGTGAGCTTGTGTGTGCTCACAGCAATAGTATTTTGGATTTTTAATGCTTTCAATAAGAACTATTCTACCAATGTTAGGTTTCCCCTTCTATTCGAATTTGATGGAGAAAAATATGCTCCAGCCGAACATCTTCCGAAAAATGTAAATCTTAATGTTACCGGAAATGGATGGGATCTTTTCCGCAGGCACCTTGGTGTAAAAGTCCCTCCTGTCATAATTCCATTAGAGCGAGCAAAAGAGATAAAAAAAATTGTTGGCAGTACACTTCCTCCTATGTTGGCTACGCAAGTGGGAAATCTGAAAATCAATTATGTGGTGACAGACACCATTTATCTTCAAATTGATGAACGCGATGCGCATCGATATAAATTAGCGGCTGATATTTCGGGAGTAACTTTTCGTGAGGGCTATGGGCGAATCAGTCCTGTGGTAATACTTCCTGACTCTATCGAATTGGATGGGCCGCAAAGTCGGCTGCACGCACTGGATGATTCAATCGTACTTGTTCTCAACGACAAAAATATTAGTGGAAATTTTCGAACCGAAGCTGAAGTGGAATTCCCAGGGAGCGAATTTGTGAAAAGAAATCCTCCGGTAGTTCAAATTATGTTTGAAGTAAGCCAGGTGGTGAGTGTAAAAAAGAATTTAAAAGTAGTTGTAGTAACAAAGAACTTTAGAAAAGAAATGGCTGATAGCGTGGAGGCTTTATTTCAGATTCCCTTGGGTCGAGAAGAAGATTTTAAAATGCAATCGCTTGAAATTTTATCTGAAGTAAGAGCATCGCAGTTGAAAAAATTTCACGTGACACTCCCGAAAGTAGTAAATATTCCACCCTATGCGCTTTTGCTAAAGGTGGATTCGGTTCATGAGAGCCTACCGATTTTACCGTAACTTGAAATATCAGTGAAAAAGCCACTTCGTATTGGCGTGACAGGAGGTATCGGATCGGGTAAAAGTTTGATTTGTAAAATTTTTACGTGCTTACAAATTCCTGTTTACGATGCAGACTCGATGGCCAGGAATTTAATGACTACCGATTCAGTTTTGATCGATCAAATCAAAGAGGAATTTGGTGAATCAAGCTATCACTCAGATGGGTCATTGAATCGGGAACACTTGAGCAAGAAGGTTTTCAATGATCCTGATAAATTAGAAAAGTTAAATCAGTTGGTTCACCCTCGTGTTGGTATAGACAGTGAAAATTGGATCGAGCGGAATAAAGCACATACGTACGTTGTCAAAGAGGCTGCGCTGCTTTATGAATCGGGTGCACATAAATCATTAGACAAAATAATCGTTGTCACTGCTCCCGAACGTTTGCGTGTGCAGCGTGTGTTGATTCGTGACAAGTCGCGGAGTGAAGAAGAGGTTGTAAGAATTATTCGCAATCAGATGGATGAAGAAGAAAAAATAAAAAAAGCTGACTTTATAATACGTAATGACGAGACCGAACTGGTTGTTCCACAAGTGTTGAAATTACATGAACGGTTTATTGCCTTTGCCGCAAATTGAACTTACGATCTGCAATTTCGTTATTTTAAATCTTGAATTATTCTCTTAATTAAAATGCTTAGAAAATTTATAGTTGGACTTCTTGTTGCCTCGCTTCTCCTTTCAGCGTGCAAAAAGAAAGTGGTAGTGACAGGAGGAAAAGCAATGGGCCCATTGTCAGTTGAAGGTTTTGTTGTTGAAGGTCACGCAGAAAGTGAAAATATTGAAGTGCCTGGTTCTCTTCTACCGGTTGAAGAAACACAAATACGCCCTGAGGTAAGTGGCCGCATCGTTGTGCTGAATATTCAGGAAGGAGCGTTTGTTAGGCAGGGAACGTTGCTCGTGAAACTTTTTGATCAAGACCTTCAAGCACAACTAAAAAAACTTCAAGTACAGTTGGATATTTCTAATCGCACCGTAGAACGCCAACGCGATTTACTTGCCATCAATGGAATTAGCCAGCAAGATTTTGACTTAAGTGCTTTGGCGGTGGATAATTTAAAGGCAGACATTCAGACAACGCTAATCTCGATTTCTAAAACCGAAATCAAAGCCCCCTTCGATGGAAAATTAGGTTTGAGAAATGTGAGCCTTGGAGCATATGTTTCGTCATCCGATCTGCTCACTACTATTCGTCAAGTGAGTCAATTGAAATTAGAATTTTCGATTCCTGAAAAATATGCCAAAAATATTTCGCCAGGTTATTCTGTTAAATTTAGAGTAGACGGAGGAGACAAAGATCACTATGCTTCCGTTCTTGCCACAGAAGGAAATGTAGATCAGGTTACACGCACATTAAAAATTAAAGCCATTGTGCGAGAGAATCATCCCGAGCTAGTACCTGGACTTTTCGCAAAAGTAAACTTGCAATTAGGAAAAAGCGCCAACGCTTTGATGGTACCAACTCAGGCAGTAATTCCTCAAGCTCGAAGCAAACAAATAATTTTATTGAGAAAAGACAGTGTTCAGTTTTTGACTGTGGAGACAGGTATCCGCGATTCTGTCTTTGTGCAGATACTAAAAGGCTTGAAGCAGGGAGACACAATAATTACAACCGGTTTAATGGCAATTCGTCCAAAATCAAAATTGAAGATCACAAAGGTGAGCCGGTACGGTTCTAAGTAGTGTTGATTTTTATTTGATGGAACTAAATATTAACAGATGAATATCTCAGAATTAAGTCTACGACGTCCGGTGTTGGCATTCGTCATGAGCATTGTGCTGGTGTTGTTTGGCCTTATCGGTTTTAATTTTTTAGGAGTTCGAGATTATCCAGCCATCGATCCTCCCAATGTCAATGTTTTCACGACGTATTCGGGTGCCAATGCTGATATTATTGAATCGCAGATTACTGAACCACTTGAAAAATCCATTAATGGTATTGCGGGCATTCGTAATATTTCATCCACATCCAGCACGGGTACGAGTAGAATAAATGTGGAGTTTGACTTAGGCGTAGACCTTGAGGCGGCTGCGAACGATGTGAGAGACAAAGTTTCGCAAGCGAGAGGTTCACTCCCGTTGGATCTTACCTTGCCGCCTGTAGTTGCCAAGGCTGACGCCAACTCGGATGCAATCATTAGCATGACTGTGCAGAGCAGTACGAAAAACCCATTACAATTGACGGAGTATGCAACCAACGTACTAGTAGAACGGTTGCAAACAATTCAAGGTGTAAGTGGTATTCAGATTTGGGGCGAGAAAAAGTTTGCGATGCGCATTTGGTTGGATCCTGCTAAACTTAGCGCCTACAATCTCACGGCACTCGATGTACAGAATGCACTCAATAGAGAAAATGTAGAATTGCCTTCCGGAAAAATAGCAGGAAATGCTACGGAGCTTACCGTGCGAACCTTCGGAAGACTTTATACTGAAGAAGATTTTAATAATGTTATTGTAAAAGCAGCGTCAACCGGCGACATACGCTTAAAAGATGTTGGGCAAGCCATGCTGGGACCTGAAAATGAAGAATCGATTCTTAAAGATCGCGGCATCCCAATGGTAGGTCTTGCGATGGTACCGCTGCCCGGTGCTAATTATGTTTCTATTGCGGACGAATTTTATAAACGTCTCGCACAGTTAAAAAATGAAGTGCCGCCCGATATCAAACTAAACATTGCCCTTGACCAAACTGTGTTTATTAAGAGAGCCATCTCAGAAGTACAGGAGACGTTGTTGATTTCATTTTTGCTGGTGGTACTTATCATTTATTTATTCTTCCGCGATGTGCTCATCGCATTTCGTCCATTGATTGATATTCCGGTTTCATTGATCGCTTCGTTTTTCTTGATGTACATGTTTGGGTTCTCCATCAACGTGCTTACGATGCTTGGAATAGTTTTGGCAACAGGGTTGGTGGTGGATGATGGAATTGTAGTAACCGAAAATATTTATAAGAAACTGGAAGGTGGTATGAATAAATACCGTGCTGCCAAAGAAGGATCCAGAGAAATTTTCTTCGCAGTAATTTCCACTTCTATCACTTTGGCTGTTGTGTTTCTTCCTATCGTTTTCTTACAAGGATTTGTTGGTCGCCTGTTTCGTGAATTTGGAATGGTGGTAGCGGGTGCTGTGTTGATTTCCGCATTTGTATCACTGACGCTTACTCCGGTTCTCAGTGTAAAACTGACGAGAGAACATCACGAACACTCTTGGTTTTATAAATTCAGCGAACCATTCTTTGTTGGAATGGAAAACGGATACAGTCGTTTTCTGGCTGCGTTCATGAGAATACGTTGGATGGCATTTGTGATCATTGCATTTTGTATCGGATCAGTTTATTTCTTAATCCAAACAATTCAATCTGAATTGGCTCCCATGGAAGATCGCAATCAATTTCGTTTAGCGATGTCAGCACCTGAAGGTACTTCTTATGATTATATGGATGCTTATGTTGATAAGGTTGTTCAGTTCATGGAAGATTCAGTGCCTGAAGCTAGAATTTTATTATCAGTAACAGCTCCCGGATTTAGCGGAGCAGGTTCTGTGAATACTGCTTTTGTGCGAGCAACACTGAGCGATCCTAAAGATCGTAATCGTTCACAACAACAAATTGTGGATATGGTCGGCAAAAACCTTCCAAGGTTTCCTCAAGGAAGAGCGTTTGCCATTCAAGAGCAGACAATATCTGTAAACCGAAGAGGAGGCTTGCCTGTGCAGTTTGTAATTCAGAATAATAACTTCGATAAACTCCAAAGTGTACTTCCAAAAATTCTTGAGCAAGCAAATGCAAACCCTGTGTTGCAAGGAGTGGATGTCGATTTGAAATTCAATAAACCGGAGTTGCGTATAAAAATCAATCGGTTAAAAGCAACGCAGTTGGGAA
>DASYTA010000515.1:0-4631 GCA_036002745.1 Cyclobacteriaceae bacterium
AATAGGATACATTACCAACGAACCTTGTACGGATGCTGTAGAGCGCATACCTGAATCACCACGCTCTATCTCTTGCATTAAAATTCCGTACGAAATATAATCAAGGCCACCGCCTCCATATTGTTGAGGAACAGTAGGACCGAAGGCACCAATCTCACCAAACTTGCGCACGATCTCATAAGGAAAATGAGCACGCTGCGCCCAATCCTCAATGTAAGGCGAAATCTCTTTCTTCACGAACTCACGGATTGAACTGCGAATGAGTTTGTGCTCTTCGGTGAGCAAATCATCAATCGCGTAAAAGTCAGGTTGTTCGTAACGATCTTGCTTCAACGATTTCTTTGCAGGTGCTTCCGCCGGATGTGCTGCCATAAAGTTTGGGTTATTCTTATTAAAGAGTCAAATTTACGTAACTAAGGACGAAGCACAAATCAGAACGCTAACAGGAATTTAATGTCAACCGATCCGATCCTTCAAGAACAAATTCAAAAACTACGGCAAAAGTATGCTGCTATGGGGCAAGACCTTTCGTCTTACCTCGATGGTCTCTTATATTCCGACTACCTCACGTATTGGGATTACATTCACCTTGATACGTTACTCAGCTTACAAACTCCGAAGACTCATTTTCCTGATGAGAAAGTATTTATCGTTTATCACCAGATCACCGAACTGTATTTCAATCTTGTGCTGTGGGAAATTCAACAAATAGTAGATCACTCTCAATTAGATGAAAAGTTTTTCTGCGAGCGGCTTGATCGAATGATTCGTTACTTTCAGCAATTAGTGGGTTCGTTTGAAATAATGGTGATTGGTTTAGAGAAGGAGCAGTTTCTGAAATTTAGAATGTCATTGTTGCCGTCGTCGGGATTTCAATCAGGACAATACCGAATGATTGAAATTTGTTCAACTGATTTGATCAATTTAGTGGGTGCAAAGGACCGAGAGGCATTAACTCAAAGTTCTATCGATCAACAAATAGAAAAAATATATTGGCGAAGTGGGGCCACAGAATTAGCAACGGGAAAGAAAACATTGACGCTTCAGCAGTTTGAAGAAAAGTATATGACCCAATTTAGGGAGATGGGAGAGAAGCACAAGGAAAAAAATTTAAGGAAAATTTACTTGAAGCACTTCCTCGAATCTAAAGAAGTAAAATCTCGCTTGCGCGAATTCGATGAACTGGCCAATGTGCGTTGGCCACTAGCTCACATGAAATCAGCTGCCAAATATTTGCAAAAAGATCCAGAAGATATTAAAGCTACGGGCGGAACAAATTGGCAGAAATATTTACCCCCACGTTTTCAAAAAATAATTTTCTTTCCCGAGTTGTGGAGTGAGCAAGAAAAGCAGGAGTGGGGGAAGGCGGGCTTGAGCTAGTTTTTAGACCGTTTCTTCATCAATCCATTTCCCAACTACAGGAGCGACATAGTTTTTCATCTTGCTTAGCAAGTCATCGATATCGCTGCTAACTAAAAGCATTTTTTGATTCACTTCTTTTAGTAAACCACCATCAACCATGGTTTGTGCTAATTCGATTAAAGAATTATAAAACCCATTGACATTTAAAATACCAACTGGCTTTTGATGCAATCCCAACTGTCCCCAGGTAAGCATTTCAAAAAATTCCTCCATCGTTCCAAATCCTCCAGGCAAAGCAATCACACCATCACACAACTCATTCATTTTTGTTTTGCGTTCGTGCATGCTATCAACTAAAATCAATTCAGTAAGTCCTTCGTGTGAAATTTCTTTTGATCGTAAGAATTTTGGAAGGACGCCAATCACTTTACCACCTTCACTCAGCGCTCCATCGGCAACAGCACCCATAAGACCGATCTTAGCGCCACCGTATACTAACTCAATATTTTGTTTAGCTAATGTTTGTCCAAGAAGCCTTGCGTGGATTTGAAAACGTGGATCATTGCCAAGACTGGATCCGCAAAAAACAGTTATTCTCTTTATCATTTTGATCATCGATCATTTACCAACTATCAACTAATAATTAACAACTAATTTTAATCTTGAAGAACGTTTGTTAAAAAACTCGACTTGGATGCAAGCCACAACAAAAAGAAAAGCATTGCCCACTGCAAATAAATGAAATAGAAATCGGTGGTGTCTTTGAAACGACTTTCTTTGATCTCTGCTTTTTCATATTTATCAATTCGCTGAAATACATTCTTCAAGGCTTCGTTGTCTGTTACACGGAAGAATTCACCCGAACCTAAGTCAGCAATCTTTCTCATCGTAGTTTCGTCAACGGTGTTCTCTACCATTTGCGGCCGGCCGAAATAATCTTTCCCGTAAGGAACCAATCCTTCCTTGCCAACAACAATGGTATAAATTTTAATGTTGTGAGCTGCAGCTAATTCCGCAGATGTAATTGGGTCGATATTTCCTGCGGTGTTATCACCATCACTGATAAGAATGCACACTTTTGATTTTGATTCCGACTCGCGCATACGATTGGTGACCACGGCCAACGCACTGCCGATGGCTGTTCCGCGCGATTCGATCATATCGAAAGAAATGTCGTTGAGGTATGAGTAGAGCAACTCGTAATCGGTAGTGAGTGGCGCTAACGAAAATGCATCACCAGAAAAAACGACAAGCCCGATGCGATCTTGCAATCTTCCTTTGATAAAATCTCGGGCTACCTGTTTTGCCGCTTGCAAGCGGTTGGGTTGAAAGTCTTCGATCTGCATGGACTGCGAAATATCCAACGCGATCATAATGTCAATGCCTTCAGTCCACTGTTCTACTTTCTCATTGGTTTTTTGCGGCCGTGCCAGAGCTACCAATAAAAGTGCGAATACAAACATCAAAAAGATTTCAGGAATAAAACGCAGTAGGTTGATTGGAGAACTTACTAGATCACTTTTAATCAGGGCAACGGGAAGTTTCTGGTTCACAAAAAATCGGATGAACCATCTGAATACAAACAAGAAAGGAATTGCTATAAGGAGATAAAGAAAAAATCCATTCTCCCATGTGAATGATTTAAAGGTTGATATCATAAACCAGTCCAGCGAATACCAACGACTTGTAATCTCACTCATATTTTATAGTTGCCACCAACTTTTTTTTGTCTTGATTATTTCTTTCAGTTTTTCAGTATTGTCTCTATTCGATTCAATTTCGTTAGCGCGGTGAAAAGCGAAAGATAAAAGGGCATTATTTGGTTCTTTGATTCTAATTTTCTTTTTCTCTTTCAGATTCAAGTAAATGTATTGCGGGGTTCTGATTAATCCCCAGGGAAAACCCCACCAACCAAGAAGGAAAGTAGAAAGAATAGCGAGGTTAATTTTTTTATTGAGAGTAGTGGGGCAGCCGATGATAAGCCTCTTCCGATATGAGGTAAGTACGATGAAACTCTTTACTGTATGTAGAACGGCACCATTGAGCTTTTCATCTGTACGCCCACAAAACGGACAGGGCAAATCGCGAAGCAGATTCGAATAACCTTCAACATCAGTCGGGGTTATTTGCCTGTCAATTTTATTTTGAATAGATGTCGGTGTTGCAGCTTTGAATAAGTTTGTCGTTTCTAAATTTGCCTCCGATTCTGAACTCTTTTGACGGAATAGTTTTTCTGCTTCACTTTTCAACGATTGAAAAGAATCAACTGATTCAAGGGCAACTTGCCCATAGACCATGCGATCAATAGCAGATAACGTAAGGTTGATCTCGTTACCAGCAAAAACCTGCTTTATTTCTCGTGTAGTATATTTTGTATATGGAATCCTAGATAATTCTTCCATGTATTTTTTCCAGATAAATAGGCTTTGCTCAGCATTCTTAGGTGAGAATTCACTTTTTAGTTTATGGACGGAAGCATCGAATTGAGCTCGAAATGCTTCATAGCCTCTTGCCAGTTTCTTCAACCTAAAATAATTTCGGATTCGCTTGCCAAAGATTACCCAAACTAAAATCAATGCGATTAATAATATACCTCCGGCAATACCCAACAAAATGTAATTGAGTTGCCATGAAACACTAAGATAATTGGTGTTTGTTTTTAACGGCAGTTTCTCCGTGGTTAGCGAATCAGGAATGGCTTTAACTAAATTTTGAAAGTAAACAGAATCGATGTTGGAAAATACTTGTGTGCAGTCCATCTTATTGACGACAAACACAGGGAGCTTCAGCGTTTGAATACTGTCCACCTCGTAGCTGGCAAGTATGTAAACTACACTGTCTTTACTGATTCCATTTTTAGTTTGAGTAGGGAAATATATTTTCTTTTGCAATTCAAATGGCGCAAATGAAAAAGTAGAATCAGGAAAAAGGATATTTAGATTTTCTGGATAACGAGCAGAAAGATAAAACTCAAGAGGCTTTCCGATCTTTACGCTGTCTCCATTAAATTTAGCGTGAACTCTTATTTCCTGGGCATAAACCAATGATTGGAAAAGAACACAGAATATAGGAATTAGGAGATAGAATCGTGTTGCCCTTAATTCGTAATTCGTACTTCGTAATTCTAAACTTTCTCCCATCATACCGTCTTCATCGCCTTATTCCTCACCTTAAACAACTTCAATAATTTTGGAACATAATCTTCATCCGTATCGATGGAAAGAAAATTGATTTGATGTTTGCGACTAAAATCGGCCAACTCTTGCTGT
>DASYTA010000516.1:0-6357 GCA_036002745.1 Cyclobacteriaceae bacterium
TGAGCTGATTCCGGCCAAAAGTATATCCAAGTGTCACGTTCTTAATTCGGAGGTAAGATCCATCCTCGATGAAACGGGACGATACTCTCACGTTGTCAGCAGCAGCAACGGGATCGGTAGTAGCACGCGGAATATCGGTAATGTCACCAGGCTTTTCCCACCGGCGCAGTACTGCGGTAGTCTGGTTGTCTCCACGTTGTAGCGACTCAAGGAACAATCGTGATCCATTGAATATATTGTTGCCATAACTAAATTGAAGGAAGATCGCCAAGTCAAAACCTTTGTAAGCAAAATTATTTGTGAATCCACCGGTGTAGGTAGGATTAGGATCGCCGATTTTGGTGCGATCATCAGTCGTAATTTGCCCATTATGATCTGTGTCCTGAAATACAATGTCGCCAGTGGAGGGATTCACACCCAAGGATTTATAAGAATAAAAAATTCCAAGTGGTTGACCTTCTTCTACTCGATTACTTCCCCGACCGAGGTTATCGATTGGTACATGGTTATACAACTTCAATACTTTGTTTCGGTTGAAGGAAAGATTCAAACTTGTATTCCATTTCAATTCACCTGTCAGTATCTGTGACTGAACTGAAAATTCAAGGCCTTTATTCTGAAGTTCTCCAATGTTGGAAAGATAATGCGTATAACCAGTTGATGGCGGAACAGGGCGATCAAGAAGTAACCCACTGGTTTCTTTATCATAGTAATCTACTGTCAATAGCACGCGATCATGAATAATTCCAATGTCTAACCCAACATCCAACTGTGCTGTTGCTTCCCATTTTAAATCTGAGGGAGGATTGCTTGGAATAAGTGCTGGCTTGCCACCGTACGATCCTGTGCCATACTGCCCATCATACTTAAAAGGCGGAATATCATTGTTACCAGTTAATCCGTAGCTAGCACGCAACTTGAGTTGGGAAATCGGGGTAACCGACTTCATGAATTCCTCTTCAGATATACGCCACCCGGCAGACGCGGCTGGGAAAAATCCGGAATGGTTTTGTGGACTGAAAAAGGAGGAAGCATCGGATCTTCCCGACACAGAAAAGAGATACTTGTCGGCGAAATTATAGTTAACCCTTCCAAAAAAGGAGCGCAAACCAGTGTCCAATCCGGAACTACTAGCAGAAACAATGGTTGACGCTGAGTTGATATATTGAAGATTGGCGTCGGCAAAATCCTGGGCACGGATAAAGGAAGTTCTTGTCGTCTTTGATTCAAAACTATAACCCCCCATTGCTTCGAAGTTATGTTTGCCAAAGGACTTCACATACGTCAGAAAATTATTTGATACAAGGTTCAACACGTTTGAGTACGTTTCAAATCCAAGACCATTATACTTTTGTCCTTGAACAGTATTGTATTCAAAAGCATGTTCACGAAGATTATAGAAGTCAGCACCCCACTTCGAAGTAAAGGTTAACCCTTTAAGGATTTTATATTCGCCATACACGTTTGCCAAGGTGCGAAAAGTGAAATTCTGATTGATGGCTCCGTTGGCGATAGAAACAGGATTGGAGTAAGGCCCATCTTGATTGTATGTTCCGTCAGGATTATAAACTGGAAATACTGCAGGCGTTGAAATACCGTTGGGTAAAGGTCCATGCAAGCTGGCGTCTCCTTCTATTCGATTGGTTGTTGAATTCGTAAGGCCAATGCTCACACCTAAATTAAATCGATCAGAAACTTTTGTGTCGAGATTAAGTCGTGTATTAAATCGTTTATAGGCTGATCCAATAACTGTTCCTTCCTGATCAAAATAATTACCCGAAACAAAATACTTGGATCGCTCCGTTCCACCTTGCACAGACAATTCATAATTCTGAATTGGTCCTGTACGAAAGATCTGATCTTGCCAGTTAGTGTCGGTCTTAATATTGTCCATATCACTTTGTGAATATGTACCTGGCACAAGATCATTTCTGTAATCCATCCATTGTTTTGCATTCAGCATGTCCAGTCTTTTCCAGACTTGTTGTACACCAGCATAAGCGTTAAAGCTCACAACTGGCTTGCCCACTTTTCCACGCTTCGTTGTAATAAGAACAATACCGTTCGATGCACGAGCTCCATAAATAGAAGAGGCCGCAGCATCTTTTAACACACTCATTGTTTCTATATCATTGGGATTCAAATCATTTAATGCATTGATTCCCTGACCTTCGTATCCAACCTGGGCAAAATCGCCAGTAGTAACGGGGATCCCGTCGATTACATAAAGCGGTTGGTTGTTGGCACCAATGGAACTGATCCCGCGAATGCGTACAGACATGCCGCCACCTGGAGTTCCGGAGTTTTGGCTCACCTGAACACCTGCGACTTGCCCTTGCAGCACACCATCAACCGATGGTACAGGCAGATCTTTTATCGCTTCCGATTTCAGCACGCCCACAGATCCCGTGAGCAATATTTTTTGTTCTGTGCCATATCCTACCACCACTACTTCGTTCAATAGTTCAGCACCGGGTTTCATAGTCACGTCAATAACCGTCTGGTTATCTATAACTATTTCTTGTGTGAGCATTCCTATAAAAGAAAATACCAACACGTTTTCCCCCGGGCCGGCCTCTAGCGAATAAGCACCACTTGCATCGGTGGAAGTTCCTTTGATGGTTCCCTTGATAAGTACACTGACTCCGGGAATCGCAGTATTGTCCTCCGATGAAATAACCTTCCCTGTGATAGTTTTATTTTGGGCGAGGGAAGTGAAAGATAAGAATGCGAAGATGAGGTAGAGTAAACATTTTCTCATAGGATAGCGGATTAAGAGGAGTGAGAGAAAAAAAGACAAGCCATAAACGATCTTAATGATTTAGTACAAGCAAATTTTTTGAAACCGGAAAAACCTATAGACCTCCGGACAATCGTGCTATTACAAGTATAAAATAATTTTAAGGAATTATAAAATTAGCCCTTGATGAGCAGAGTAGTAAATCTACGAGCGGTTGTAAACCAGGTAAGAATGTATGCTCCATTCGAAAATTCGGATAAATCGACGATAAGGGAATCACTCATTTGGTTTTTCTCTACCTTTTGAATGATTCTGCCGGTAATGTCCGAAACTGAGTATCCAACAATTTGTTCTGATTTATTCTTGGGAAGACAAAAGACGCCTGTTTTGGAAGGATTGGGAAAAGGTGTTGCAATGTCATTAGCGACAGAGAATACTTCCGTAACATTTTCAAATTCGTAAGGTACATCGTCAGTTGGGTGAGGTATCCCCACTTTCATACTTGTTGGACCATTCAATAGGGTGTATTTCATTTTTGTAAAGCCGACATAATTACGGACATCGCCAGAGTTATTCACAGGTTGAGACGCAAAGTCAGCCAATGTGCCATGATTGGTGACCACGATCGTTGAAAGAGACCCGCTCGCGGTAAAATAATTTGAACCTGACTGTTGAGAGAATTTCAAATAGCTGTTTCGCTCAAGATAAATTCCGTATTCTAAACTGTCCTTGATCATCGAGTAGGGAATGGCGGCAGTTGTATTTTCATAAAAATCCGAGCTGTTTGCATCGTAGGTATTCGACATAATAATGCTAGTACGCAAAAGACCGAGGCCATCCTGGTAATGGAGTCGTCCATAATATGCATTGTATAAATTGCTTAGGTGGTTGGTCACCATTTTTTTTCCGGCATACCGGCTGTCTTCTCCAATGAATCCTGAAATAATGTTATTCCTCTTTATATGACTTGCTAGTAATAGTCCAGTAGGACCTTGCCGTAGAAAATTAAAGAGAGCTTCGTCGTCATTTTCGGCAAAGAGAATTTTATGTGAACGACGAATGGAATTACGAAGATTCAACTTAGAATCTGCGTTGAAGGATGGACTAGTTTCTATTAAAATAAATTTGGCGCCTTTCGCATTTAACTGATCGGTGTATGCGCGTCCTTTTCCTACAGAGGTCAATACAATAATCGTATCGGCTGGATTACCAAGCGCAATGAAGGCATCAAGAAAGAGACTATTTCCCGACACCCCATCACCTCCACTCAGCAAGAGTTGATAATTTCCATTTTCACCTAAGTGGGAAGGTACTAAGGGGTGAGAGGGTCCCTGAGTAATGTTTTGAGTATTCAGATTAATAGAATTTCCGTGCAAAAGCTGGATGACATGAATGGAATCGGCAACGGGTTTGCTATCCAAGTAGGCAGAATAAGACACACCATTATATATACTCACAGTCCCGGTTCCAAATACTGATCCGATGCGCAAGGAATCAATACAAAAAGCCGTTCGATCGTCAACACCAATTCCTGTTAGGAGCTCGCTGTTTTTTAAAAACCAATTAGTCATGAATCCCATCAGTCGGGCTCCGCGTCCGCGTTCGGTGAAGTGCGTATCAAAAAGGTAGCCGGGAAAAATTTGGAGGAAGTCGTTGGCAAGAGTGACTGAATTGTTCTTGAAATTATTTAGCATGTCATCCGGGTATACCGAATCATGAATGGCTGTAAAGATGACGCCTGATAAAATGGACATACCAGCGGAGGTACCAGATATTACTCCTCCATTATTAAATTTATCGACAATCGCATTTTGCGTTTTTGTTCCCCTGAAATAATTGTAATAATAAGATTGATCTCCACCCTTGAAAAAAAATGCATCGAAGGCTATTAACGAATCATAAGTGCTTTGCAAGTCCGCGAGGCTTTTGCTGTCGATTTTGATATTGACTGCGGCAACGGCACCAAGGCTCTTAAAGTAATTAGGAATAAAATCGGTTTCGTCGGTGTAGCTAATTACGGCTACTCTCTTATTTGTGCATTGCTCAACAATTCTACGATAGGGAATATCACTCCATCCTCCAATTTCCTCCGCACCACCGCCCACCAATACAAGCTTCCCTTGCGATAGGGCGACGAAAGAGTAGGAAATAAAAAGATTAAGAAGAAGATATTTTCTCATTGATCCGTGGAATTTTTATTCCAGGTTTTGGAAAATTAATGAAAAATAGATTTGCATGATGAGCTACTTATTTTGCCGGTAGATGTTTAATACGATTTACCAACAAGCTTTTTTTAACTTCGCGATTATTCTTTCCTATCTATAATGACTTACAAGCTCGATCTGTTCGCAATTTTTATTTTCCTCGGCATCGTGCAGGCGGTGTTTCTCTCGCTGTTTTTCTTTTCAAAGGAGAATAGAAAGATTGAAGCGAATGTGTACGAAGGGTTGATGGTATTGAGCATGGCGGGTTGCACCTTCGAAATTTTTTTGTGTTATACCGGCTACATCCAACAATGCCTATGGTTGGTTGATTTTTCAGAACCTCTTGCTTTCATCATCGGTCCTTCATTTTACCTTATGGTAGTAAGTTTGATTCATGGCAAGACAAATAAAACACGTTACTATCATTTTATAATTCCCTTAGTTTGGTTTCTCATTCAAATTCCATTTTTAATCCAGTCCAACGATGTGAAGTTCAACGCTTGGATTGGAGCTTATCATCCGCCGGGGCTAACGTACCGAGACACTCACACTTCTTATTCTGGTAATTTTTTTAGTACACCAAGTCACTCTGAGCTTATACTTACTCACTTAGCTATTTATATGGTGTTAGGATTAATTGTCACGATCAAAGCGTTCGGAGCAAAGAAGGAATCATTTTGGAAGACGAGACAAGTTACTTTTAAGAAGCTTCGGTCGAGTTTAGTACAGACTATATTCGTCGTTTTTTTAGTTTTCATTGTGAAAATCTTCAACTATGACGATACCGGTGATCATCTTTTTGCAGCATACATTTCCATCCCGATTTACTTAATAAGTTTTTATGCGATCCGTCAGTCTGGTTTTTTTAAACAGTCTTCGTTAGTTGAACAACAGAAATACAAAAGTTCTTCCATCACACCTGAGCAGCAACAGCAGCTGTTGACCAAGTTGAATGAGGCAATGAATTCTTCCAAACCTTATCTTAAACCTGATTTTTCTCTTCCTGAATTAGCCGATCAATTACGAACAACAGTTCATCAACTTTCACAAGTAATTAATGATGGATTGGGTAAGAGCTTTTTTGAAATGACCGCGGAATACCGAATTGAAGAAGCGAAATGGTTATTAAAAGAACAGATGAATGTTAAAATCGAAGAGATTGCCGAACAAGTAGGCTACAATTCAAAGTCATCGTTCAATACATCTTTTAAAAAGATTACAGGCAAGACACCAAGCGAATGGCGCGGCTAATGGATAACGACTAACTTTCTTCTCCCTTTAATTTTTATTTTGTTGCTTATAAAAATTTTGGCAAGTATACCTGCGGCGATAAAGGTGCCACCAAAAGCAAGTGTTTCTTTGCTAAGCGATCCAGTATTAATAAAGTCTATAATTATGTAACCAAACCCGATG
>DASYTA010000517.1:0-11007 GCA_036002745.1 Cyclobacteriaceae bacterium
TGGGTGGCATCGCTTCCTTTTCCAGTACTAAATTATCCGGAAGTTGTTGGTACCTACGATAGCAATGCATTTGTAATCGCAATATTCTATCTAAAAGAAAATGCGCCTCTTGAAGATCGGATGACTCGTGTGGCTTCTGGATTGTGCGAGGAAGTCGATTACAGACGACGGGACGCGAATGAAAAAATAGTTCAGGATTGGATATCCATGCATTTCGAAAGTGATAATTTTTTTGTGGGCAAAAAAAATGCATACAAGTTTTACAAGACTTTTCATCAGGTAGTGGCAGCACTTGCAAAAGAATATGAGATAGTAAGAGTTAAAGCGTCGAATTAATTCCTTAACCTAAATGTGTGACTATTCAAGAATAAGCATCAATCTGAAATTCAAACCAGTACTCTGTCCGGTCAAATCTAATTCCTGGAGATTGATGAGCCTGTAGTTGGCTCCAAAAAGTGCTTTGGAGCTTAGCCACCAGTTCGCGCCAACAGAATAAGTCCTCATCCTGCCACCTTCAGTACTGCTGGTCGAAAGGTTAATATCAGAATAGCGACACACTAGCTCTAGCGCACCATATCCTCCAAGGCCAACAGGTCGCGAGACGGGTACCGGGTCGAAGATGCCGCTTCGGCGGCGATACTTTCTCATCTCTCCTGTAATAGTCCATGCTCCGGTGACATTGAAACCGTCGGGTCGAAGATCGCCTGTTGTTGGTGTAGCAATACGATTGCCGATGTATTCACCTCCTACGAGGAAGGGGCCTTTCCTCCAATAAAGTTCAAGATCGTAGGTAAAGAGATAGTCTGAATTAGGTACTTTGACTTTAATGAATGTGGGTGCCTGAAAAAATTCTGCATCTACTTTACCAATGAGAGGTAGCCCAGCCGTGGAGTAACGAAGCCCGAGACCCACGTGGAGTAAATTGCTTTCGTCAGCGCTGAGTAATGGCAGCCCGGTGATGCGCCCTGTGAATTGTGTGGGTGTTGCACTAAACGAAGTGTCGCTATCTACAAAGTTTTTAAAGGCGCCAACGCCCCATGTTCCTCTACCTTGGAGTGTGTTGCCGTTAAAGACCACACCATAGTTTCGGATCGGAAGGAAGGCGTCAGCAGCAGCCTGTCTTTCCTGTATCGGAAGAAACACAAGCGACATCAGGCGTTCCATCGAAATAGGTTCCTTTTGTTTTCCGACGCTAAGTGTTATTTTTTTTGGAAGCGGAATATCGATACGCAGATCATACAGCTTGAGGCCGTTGTCATTTTTTGCGTCGTATCCGCGATCAAAACTGTTATTAGTTAGATAAATGGTGTAGATCCACGGGTTTTTGAAATTGATCGTTCCTACTATGCCGAAGCGAAGGGCACGCAGAGCGCCGATGGAAGTTTCACTTAGCTCGCCAACCTGCGCTTTACTTAGATCATCCTGAGATATCCATCGCAACCGGTCTAGCGCCAGCACGCCATTGAAGAGCCCCGAGATGATCTTAGTATCAAACTTATTCCACTTGCGAGTACTGTAGTAGTTGACGGGCACGGCCAGAGGTGGAGCTTGATAAGCAGACCATGAGATGCGCCGCGAACTTCCTTTACTGCGCACCTGGTTCAGCATGTTCTTCTTAACTACTCCATTGTCTATCGCGAATGTTGTGTGAACACTGGTATTGAGGATCACGTCAAAATTCTTCCTTGGATTTTCGTTAAGGATCACAAAGCTTGGTGGCTTTCCCAACACCACGTTGCCAAAGAGGAAACCGTTGCCGCCATCAAAAGTCTGCACGCCACGCCCGAACAATACTTCATCTCGGGTGATCAACTTCAGTGTTTTTCCAGTGATCAAAACATTGACAAGAATATCTCCAAGACTGTCCTCACGGCTAATGAGGTACACTTTCTGTATAAGTATGCTGTCACCTTTTGCCTGTGCAAATGCCGTGATGGAGGACTGAAATACGATCGTAAGAAAGAGTAGATATTTCACGATGTAGAGTTAAGCTGCGACACCGGTGTCAGGCTGCAATGTTTCAATATCGAAAACCTTGTATTATTTTTTTATAAGTTTTGTTGAGAAAAAATTTGATCCTCTTCTAATCCATAAAATGTACATCCCCGGCCTAAGGTTTTTGCCGATAGTCTTGATACCTGAGCCGGATCCATCTTCCAATACTTTTCCTTCCAAGGTTACTATGGTAAAAGTAAAATCTCCATCGACGTCTAAAGTGATTTCTTGTGAGAAAGGATTGGGATGAATACGTATCGGAGAATTTTCGATTGAATTTTCTATCCCGGTAACGACACTACTGCGTGATGACATAAATATTTTCCCCTGATCGGGCACAACATCGAAAGTAACGTAATCACTGCCGGTGATGTGCGAAATCGTTGAGTTTATCAATGTGTTGTTTAGGTAAACGGCAGCATTCTGCCAGCCGGTAGGCAACAATCTTCGAATGGTTAAAGGCTCGTTGTAAGTCGTGTTGTCGAGCGTATTGTGCACATCTATTTGAAGAGAGTCATTGGTAATTACAGTTTCTCGTACGGTCGATGTATTCCTTTCTCTTATATATTTAACAACATTTCCGAAAGGGGCTACCCAATAATCAGCATTGTTGACATCCATAAAAGTTAAGTGAGAACTAATTTCAGAAGACGACGTAGGCGAATATCCTCCATCGTTGTCGATGCCATGCGTTAGAAAAACACACCATCCTTTTGAGATTTTTGCAGAAGACACCTTATCATTAAAGTCTTGTGCAGTTTTAACTGCTCCCAAGTCACCGGTAATTATGGAGCCTAACGAGTAAAAATCACTTGGGCTGCTGGACACTATGCTGTTATTGCAAGACCTGCCAGCGATATAATATTTCTGAATGGTTGACAAGTCACCTTCTATACAATTTGGATACGCTATAGTGACGCATTTTGAATTTGTAATGTGTGAATTTATGGTAAGCTGAGATTGATTTAACTCAGTGTCCTGATTCGTAATGGTCAAGGTGTTTAGTGCGGTATGCGTTACGGTGTGAGACGCAATTTCATGACCATTAGCGGAAGCATTAGCCAATCCCGTCCAATTCGGTCCCCAATTGGTAACGGTAAAAAAAGTGACTTTAAAATTTAGTTTATCAAATAAAGGAAGTGCGACAGGAAGTTGATTGCTGCAATTATCATCAAACGTATAGCTTACGGCGGCAGATTTAAATTGAGACCATAAAGCTACCTCATAGTGAGAGGCTACCTGAGCCTTTGCAACAATACTCGCTAGTAACAAGAAGGCTGCGAGTTTTAATTTTATACACATGATGCTTGTTTCGTCATCAAGTGACGAGTCTTTTAATGAACAAGGTAGATATTCATTTTTCTTCCATCAAGGCATGTCACACGTCGCATCGAGTATAACTTTTATGGTGTCGTTTGAAAAAATCTCATCGATTTGCCGGTTTGACATATTAGAAATCACCCAAACCCTGGCTGCTGGTTAAGGTCTAATGATGTCAGATTTCGATTGAAAATGTAAAAAAGTGGGTGAAAGTGGTTGGAAGTGGTTAGAATTTCTCTATTTTTGCTAAGGAGGATAAGACAACCACTACGTCTATGACTTTCTTCACTAGTGAATTTGAGTGTAAGCTTGATGCCAAAGGCAGACTAGTTCTGCCTGCGAGGATCAAATCCCAGCTTCCGTCAGCTGACGGTGACAGCCAGGAATTGGTCATTCGTAAAGGCTTCGAGCAATGCCTCATTATCTATCCACTGGTGGAGTTCAAAAAGGTCTTTTCAAAAATTTCAGGGCTAAACGAATTCAACGAAGAGTATCGCAAACTCCAGCGCAACTTTTTGTCGGGTGTGGTCACGGTAGAGCTCGACGGCAATGGCCGTTTTCTCATACCTAAGAATATGTTGACCTACGCCAACATCGACAAAGAGGTTATGCTGGTTGGCACCGGTGCTAAAGTTGAGGCTTGGAATCCTACGATTTATGAAAAGCACCAGATCCAAGACCCTGGTGAATTGTCGAAGCTGGCAGAAAAGTATTTGAATGAGTAAGTGATGAAGATCGGGTTTCATGTAATCGAAATTCGAATCTTCTTCAAAACTAATTCTGGCTACAAGCTGCAGGCTGTAAGCCTCAAGTTATAAAATGAGTTCATACCACAGTCCTGTGATGTTGGCTGAGTGCATTGAAGGATTGCAAATTAATCCCGAAGGCACCTACGTAGATGCAACTTTCGGAGGAGGTGGGCACAGTTTACCGCTACTGGAAAAACTAAAAGGCGGAAAGCTGATCGCGTTTGATCAGGATGAAGACGCAAAGAAGGAAGCAGAGAAAATACAACATCGTTCTTTTACATTTTGTCAAGCCAACTTTCGATACATGAAACAGTATCTGAAGTTGAATGGAGTGAGTAAAGTCAATGGCATCTTGGCTGACTTGGGAATTTCATCGCACCAGATTGATTCTGCCGAGCGAGGATTCTCAACACGCTTTGATGGGCCGCTCGACATGCGGATGGACCAACGCTCAAAAATCACGGCTGCAAAAATCCTGAATGAATACAAGGAGGCGGAGTTGCATAAGATTTTTGGAATGTATGGCGAGCTGAAAAATGCTAGGACTGCAGCAAAGACAGTGATGGAGCAGAGAAAGAAAAAAGCATTGAAAACTACGCTCGACTTGAAAGAAGCACTACAATCCATTGCCCCTCGGGGTAAGGAGAATAAATATTTCGCCCAGGTGTTTCAGGCCTTGCGCATCGAAGTGAACGAAGAGATGCAAGCACTTGAAGATTTTTTGCACCAATGTGGCGATGTGATGGAAAAGGAGGGAAGGCTGGTAGTGATGAGTTATCACTCGTTGGAAGACCGGATGGTAAAGAACTACATCAATACCGGTAAGGTCTTTGGCGAAGTGGAAAAAGATTTTTTTGGGAATAAGATAAAGCCATTCGAAGCGGTGACGAGAAAGCCTATCGAAGCTTCGGAAAAAGAAATAGAAGAGAATAACAGGGCGCGGAGCGCGAAACTAAGAATAGGAAGTAAACAGTAGGATATGGAAAATAAATTCAGGATCGAATCGCCACAGCGAGCGAACGAACGACTGGTCAAGCCGAGTAAAGGCGATGGCAAGAGTATGTTCTCTGGTCTGGAGAAACGCTTGAAGTTCGAATCGTATTTTGAAGAAGGCTTTCCGGTTCAATATTTGCCGAAAATTTTATTTGTTGTTTTTTTAGGATTACTCTATATCAGCAACACACACTATGCAGATAAGACTACACGGGAAATTGAGAAATCACAAAGTGAAGTTGAGGATATGAGAGCTGACTTTACTACGCTCAAAGCAGACGTAATGTTTGCGAGCAAGCAAAGTGAAGTAGCGCGAAGAGTGAAATCAATTGGATTAGAAGAAAGTTTAAGACCACCATTTAAAGTAGTTGTGAAGAAAGGTGAATATTAAGAAGTCCATATTAGTAAGAGTACGCATTGCATTCCTGGGAGTGTTTCTCTTCGCTATTTGTGTTGCCGCCAAAATCGGTCACATACAAGTGATGGAAGGAGAGAAGTGGTCGAAGATGGCCGAAGAGATCATGTTCGATTACAAAAAAGTGCCAGCTACTCGCGGAAATATTTATTCCGATAACGGAAGCCTGCTCGCTACCTCGTTGCCCTTTTACAAAGTAGCAATGGATCCTACATTAGCGAAGGACGAAGTATTTAAAAAGGGAGTTGATTCGTTGGCCTATCATCTATCAAAATTTTACAAAGACAGGTCTGCCAAAGAATACAAGGAGATATTGAAGGATGCACGCTCGTCGGGTAAACAATACCTTACGATCAACCGCAAGCAGATCAATTATCAGACAAAGAAAGAAATGACTTCATGGCCCATTTTCCGCGAAGGCCGATATAAGGGCGGAGTGATTTTTGAAAAGATGGATGTGCGCTATCGTCCGTTTTCAAATTTAAGCCGCAGAACGATTGGTTTCGTGAATGAAGATGAAAAAGGAGCCGGACTGGAATACAGTTTCAATGAAGCATTGGGTGGACAAGATGGTGAGGCGCTCTTCCAAAAGATTGCGGGAGGAGTTTGGAAGCCTGTGTTTGATGGTAACAATATTCACGCAGTGGATGGAATGGATGTTCAAACCACCATTGATATCAACCTTCAAGATGTAGCAGAAACTTCCTTGTTTGAAGCGATGCGTGCGCATGATGCTGATCAAGGAACAGTGGTGGTGATGGAAGTGAAGACAGGACACATCAAAGCAATCTCAAATTTGAGTAAGGACGGAGAAGGTGACTACGCAGAAAAATTAAACCACGCAGTGGGCGGTTTGTTTGAACCTGGTTCTACTTTCAAACTTGTGACCATGATGGCATTGTTGGAGGAGACCAATATTAAATTGACAGACACCATTAATACGGGTAAAGGCGAGTATACTTTCTACAACAAAAAAGTTCGCGACCATGAGGAAGGCGGTTATGGAAAAATTTCCATAAAAGATGCATTTGAAAAATCGTCCAACATCGCGATGGCCAAGTTAGTGGATAAGCATTTCCGCAATAAACCCGACAAATTTTTAAATTATGTTGATGAACTGAAATTATCAAAACCACTTGGACTTCAGATCACTGGAGAACTCTATCCTAAAATCACTCGCCCTAAAGACAAGAGCTGGAGCGGTATCACATTACCATGGATGGCGTATGGTTATGGGTTTGAAATTTCTCCGTTGCACACGTTGGCTTTGTACAATGCTGTTGCCAATGATGGTAAAATGATCAAACCAATTTTTGTCACATCGGTAAAGCAAGCGGAGAATACTGTCACTGAGTTTGAAACAGAAACTTTGAATTCAAAAATCTGTTCAGGTAAAACACTGGATCAATTAAAGCTTTTGTTGGAAGGTGTTGTGGAACATGGAACGGCCATGAATCTGAAAAACTCTTACTATCGCATTGCTGGAAAAACTGGAACAGCTGTGATCTTAAAGGATGGACACTACGAAAAGAAATACATCACTTCTTTTGTTGGATATTTTCCTGCGCATGCCCCGAAATATTCCGCTATTGTGCTGATTAAAAATCCGAGAGGAATTTATCAGTATGGAAACAGTGTTGCTGGCCCCGTGTTCAAAGATATTGCTGATAACATTTACGCTCGTGATCTCAACTTGCACATGGCGATGGAGAAAAAGAAAGTTGTAGATCCTGGAGTAGTTCCAGTAGTGCGGGCAGGCAAACATGAAGAGGTAGCGATGTTGTGCAATGAACTAGGAGTTTCCAATCATTCCACTACCGACGAGGAGTGGGTTCGGGCTGCAAAAGAAGAGAACTCGGTTGCCTTGAAGAAAAATCCAGTTGTAAAAGATCTGGTTCCGAATGTTACGGGTATGACTTTCCGTGATGCCATTTATTTATTGGAGAAGTCTGGTTTGCGTGTGTATTATGGAGGCAAGGGAAGAGTAGCTGAACAATCATTGAGCCCTGGCACAAGAATTTCAAAAGGAAGCAGGATTTATTTAAAACTGAGTTGATGGCAGCACTTCGCGACATATTATATAAGGTCAATATTACTTCTACATCCGGTAACATGGATCTGGATGTAACTGGTGTTGCGTTCGATTCTAGAAAAGTGAAGCCGGGATTTTTGTTTGTTGCCATCAAAGGACATCAGATGGATGGCCATGAGTTTATTGAGAAGGCAACAGGTAATGGAGCTACTGTAGTTGTATGTAATAATTTGCCGGAAGAAATTTCTGAGAAAGTCACTTATATAACCGTTAAAGGAAGTGCCAAGGCATTAGGAATTATTGCATCTAACTTCTACGGCAATCCGTCACAAAAAATAAAACTAACGGGAGTTACCGGTACTAACGGAAAGACTACGGTTGTAACGTTGTTGTACAAACTTTTTACTTCACTCGATCATAAAGTTGGTATGTTGTCCACAGTTGTGAATAAGATTGTTGACAAAGATATTTTAGCAACACACACCACACCTGATCCGATTCAGATCAATGAGTTGTTAGTGCAGATGATCGAAGCAGGATGCAGTCATTGCTTTATGGAAGTGAGTTCGCATGCTGTTGATCAAGGTCGCATTGAGGGTTTGCATTTCGCCGGAGGAATATTCACCAACATCACACACGACCATTTGGATTATCATCACACCTTTGAAAGTTATATCCGTGCAAAGAAGGGTTTCTTCGATGGACTATCATCCGATGCGTTTGCTCTTGTAAACATTGATGATAAGCGCGGCATGGTGATGGTACAAAATTGTAAAGCAGCAAAGAAGACCTATGGCTTGAAAAAGATGGCCGACTTCAAAGCGAAGATCATTACTAATTCAATAATTGGTTTGGAGTTGGACATTGCCGATAAAAATGTGTGGTTTAAACTGATTGGTGATTTCAATGCGTATAACCTTCTCGCAGTTTATGGTGCAGCAATTCTTTTGGGCGAAGATCCTGAATTAACGTTGATGCGCTTGTCATCACTGACCGGAGCGAATGGAAGATTTGAATTAGTGAGACCTGGCTCTAAGTTCACTGCTATTGTTGATTATGCTCACACACCAGATGCTTTGAAAAATGTTTTGGAAACAATTGAGCATTTCCGAACAGGCACTGAACAGGTCATTTCAATAGTTGGATGCGGAGGCGATCGTGATAAAACCAAGCGTCCATTAATGGCAGCGATTGCTTGTAAATATTCTAACAAAGTGATTTTCACTTCCGACAATCCACGCAGTGAAGATCCGATGGAGATCATTAAAGAAATGCAGAAAGGGGTAAGCCCAAGCGAGGCAAAAAAAACTTTGGTGATGGTGGATCGCGAAGAGGCAATTAAAACGGCCTGCATGTTTGCCAAGGAGAAAGATATAATTCTCGTAGCTGGCAAAGGCCATGAGAATTATCAGGAAATAAAAGGAGTGAAATATCCTTTCGACGATAAAGAAGTTTTAGATCGAATGTTGAAAATGTTTGCGAACTAATGCTGTATTATTTATTTAATTATTTAGATAAGCAATTTAACCTTCCCGGAGCGGGATTGTTTCAATACATTTCTTTCCGCGCTGGCGTAGCTGCTGTTTTTTCTCTTCTGATTACGATTACGTTTGGGAGCAAACTGATTTCTTTCTTGAGAAGAAAACAAGTAGGTGAAGATATCCGCGACTTAGGTCTGGAAGGTCAACTTCAAAAGAAAGGGACTCCAACCATGGGTGGATTGATCATCATAGCTGCCATTCTTGTTCCGACCTTATTAATGGCTAAGCTCGACAACGTCTATGTGATTCTCTTAATCGGCACAACCGTTTGGCTTGGAACCATAGGTTTCTTGGATGACTACATCAAAGTATTTAAAAAAAATAAAGAAGGCCTAGCTGGCAGATTTAAAATTGTAGGCCAGGTTTCAATCGGTTTAATTGTAGGCCTCACACTGTACTTTAATCAAAATGTTGTAGTGCGTGAAGTAGCGCCGGCGTCAACGGCAAGTATTGAAATTGTAAAAGAGGAATCTCTATCCGAAACTCAATCGAAAACAAATTACAGGGACATAAAATCAACAAGAACCACTGTTCCCTTTTTAAAAAACAACGAATTTGATTACAGCAGTTTATTGCTTGGGCTAGATAAGAATTACACATGGATTGTTTACACACTCTTTGTAATATTTATCATCACCGCTGTTTCGAACGGAGCCAACATCACTGATGGAATTGATGGGCTGGCCGCGGGCACGTCGGCTATTATCGGATTGACGCTTGCGATTTTCGCTTACCTCTCCGGTCGTGTTGACTTTAGTTCGTATCTCAACATCATGTACATCCCTAACCTCAGTGAGTTGGTAATTTTCTGTACTGCGTTTGTTGGAGCATGTCTGGGATTTTTGTGGTATAACTCTTACCCAGCACAAGTGTTTATGGGAGACACAGGGAGTTTATCATTAGGAGGGATCATTGCAGTCCTGGCTCTGGCTGTAAGAAAAGAACTAATGATTCCCTTGTTGTGTGGAATATTCTTTGTTGAATTGCTTTCGGTGATGACGCAGGTCTCTTATTTCAAATACACGAAAAAGAAATATGGCGAAGGCCGAAGAATTTTATTGATGTCACCATTGCATCATCATTATCAAAAGAAAAATATTCCAGAACCAAAAATTGTTGCGCGCTTCTGGATTGTGGGAATATTATTAGCAATTGTAAGTCTCGCAACTCTTAAAGTAAGATGAGTAAAAGAGTAGTCATATTAGGTGCAGGAGAAAGTGGAACCGGAGCAGCGCTTTTGGCGAAAGTCAAAGGAATGGATGTATTTGTGTCTGATCAAGGTTTGCTTAAGGAGAAATACAAAAACGATCTTTCTCAGAATAAAATTGAATTTGAAGAAGGTAAACATTCTGAAGATAGAATATTAAGTGCTGATCTGATTATTAAAAGCCCGGGTATTCCTGACAAAGCAGAGATCATTAAAAAAGCAAAAGCTAAAGGAATTGAAATTATTGATGAATTGGAATTTGCTTTCCGATATCTAACTGGAAAAGTTATTGCAATCACAGGAACAAACGGAAAGACGACAACGACGTTGCTGACTTATCATTTGATGAAATCAGCTGGATTAAATGTCGCTTTAGCAGGTAACGTGGGTGAAAGCCTGGCGCGTAAAGTAGCTTTTGAAAATCACGATTGGTATGTGGTTGAGGTAAGTAGCTTTCAATTGGATGGAACGAAAACATTCCGACCTCATATTGGAATATTACTCAATATTACACCTGATCATCTTGATCGATACGAATATCAAATGCAAAATTATATCAACTCGAAATTTCAGTTGATACAATCAATGCAAGGTAACGATCATTTTATTTATTACTCAGACGACACTGTTATTGAAGGAGAAGTAAAAAAGAAAAAGATTATTCCATTAATGGTAAAGGTTTCATTGAAAGATAAATCGACTCCATCTCATTTCGATGGAAGCAAAATGACTTTCAATTTAGGAGTAAATTCATT
>DASYTA010000518.1:0-3618 GCA_036002745.1 Cyclobacteriaceae bacterium
GTTGAGGAGCGTTCTCGCATTCACGAACAAATTAAAAATTTAAAAAGGAGACTCGTATTGGTGAAGCAAATGCAGGCCTGCGGCATCTTCAGTTTCTTCCTTTGTGTGCTCTGCATGTTGTTTGTTTATTCCGGTCATGAAGTGTGGGCCTTTACGACTTTTGGACTAAGCCTCGTTTGTCTTCTGTTATCACTTGCTCTTTCCTTAAATGAAATTATGATCAGTACGAAAGCGCTGGAGATCGAGCTAAAAGATATGGAGCAATAGAAAATTACGGATTACGTATTTAGAATTACGAATTAAAAGGCATCAACGAATCAACGATTTCACCGCCTCATTTACTTTTTCAAATTGAAAGGATTGGTAAACGCGATTAAAGTTCTCTTTGATTTTATCATTACACAAATTGCCAATGCTGCCTTCGTGCGTGTGATTAATTTTTGTTGAATAGGTAAAATTTCCGTTTTCAATCTGTTTCCCGATTTTGACGTATGCATCGCGGAATGGAACACCAGCAAGCACAAGCTTATTTACTTCTTCCACGCTAAATAAAAATTTGTACTTCTCGTCTTCGAGGATATTGTTTTTGATCTGAATGTTGTTCAGCATCAAACCCGTCATTTCTAAGCAATCGTTGATTGTTTTGAACGCCGGGAATATATTTTCTTTGAGTAACTGGAAATCGCGGTGGTAACCAGAAGGTAAATTAGTAGTCAGTAACGTTATATCATTTGGGAGACCTTGAATCAAATTGCACTTGGCACGGATTAACTCAAAAACATCCGGATTTTTTTTGTGCGGCATGATGCTGCTACCTGTAGTGAGTTCATCCGGAAAAGAAATAAACGCGAAGTTCTGATTAAGAAAAAGACAAGCATCCATCGCTAACTTGGCAAGTGTAGCGGCTACATTGGCTAATGACTGTGCTACAATTCGTTCTGTCTTCCCCCTACCCATCTGCGCGTACACAACATTATAATTCAAATCTTCAAAGCCAAGAAGCTCAGTTGTCTTTCTTCTATTGAGCGGGAATGAAGAACCATAACCGGCTGCAGAGCCCAAAGGATTTTTATTAGTAATTCTATAAGCTGATTGAAGCGTAATTAAATCATCAGCTAGACTTTCCGCATAAGCGCCAAACCAAAGTCCGAAGGAAGATGGCATGGCAAGCTGTAGATGTGTATAGCCTGGAAGAAGCTTATCTTTGTGTTCTTCACTCTTTGCAATCAGTAATTCAAAAAGTGAGTGAATATTATTGGTTAAAACCTGAATTTCGTTACGAAGGAACAGTTTGATGTCAACCAAAACCTGGTCATTCCGACTGCGACCACTATGAATTTTTTTCCCGGCTTCGCCAACCTTACGCGTCAGCAAAAGTTCAATTTGTGAATGAATATCTTCAACTCCATCTTCAATTTTAAAATTTCCTTTTTCGATTTCTGAATAGATTGTCTTGAGTTCTTTTGAAAGAAGATTTAATTCATCTTTGGCAAGTAATCCAACCGACTCCAACATTTGAATGTGCGCAAGCGAACCGAGCACGTCAAAACGAGACAAGTACAAATCCATTGCCTGGTCGTTGCCGACTGTGAACTGACTTACTTCTTTTAATGAGTCCTTATCTTTTTGCCAGAGTTTCATGAGAACAAGTTATTCAATTTCGCGTATTGCAATAGCATGATCGTTTTGGCGTCTTTTATTTCACCAGTTTGCGTTTGAGCGTAGGCTTTTTCAAAATCTATTTCCAATACTTCAATGTCTTCGTCTTCATCTACTCCGCCTCCTTCATTTATTTTCATAGTTGCAGAATATTCTGCGATGAAGAAGTAGAGAATTTCTGTCACTGATCCTGGCGACATGTACGCTTCGAATATCTTCTTGACGGAAGAAACCTTGTAACCCGTTTCTTCTTCCGTCTCGCGGCGAATGCAGTCTTCAGGGTTGTCTTTGTCTAAGAGACCTGCACACGTTTCAATGAGCATTCCCGATTCGTTGCCGTTGATATATGAAGGTAATCGAAATTGTCTTGTGAGGATAACAGTTTTCTTTTCTTTGTTATACAAAAGGATAGTTGCTCCGTTTCCACGATCATAAGCTTCACGACTTTGAGAAACCCATTGCCCGTTTTTGCGCTGAAAATCGTAAGTAATCTTTTTTAACGTATACCAATTGTTGGATAAGATTTCTGTTTTATGAATTTTTACCTGATTGTCCATCTAGTTAAGGTTTTCGATCAACGCGATATAGGTATCAATTCCTTTTTCAATTTCCTCGATGTAAATGAATTCATCAGCACTGTGCGAACGAGCGGAGTTACCTGGACCAATTTTTACTGATGGAACAGGAATCAAAGCTTGATCTGAAGTTGTCGGTGAACCATACAGTTTCAAACCTAATTTTTTAGCCGACTGCACAAGAGCGTGATTTTCTTCAATGCCAGAAGCACGGAGTCGAAGTGAACGAGGAGTAACCTCACACTTCACATTTCTTTTTACTTCTTCTAAAATTTCTTCTAAGGAATAAGCGTCAGTAACTCGGCAATCGACAGTGAATTTACATTCTGGTGGAACCTGGTTGTGTGCTTGTCCAGCGTTGATTATAGTTACTGACATTTTTACTTTGCCCAATGTTGATGATACTTTAGGAAAATCAAAAGTCTTGAACCACTCAATATCTGGCAAAGCCTGATAAATAGCATTTACACCTTCTTCACGCGCAGCGTGACCGGCTTTTCCTTTGGCTACACAATCCAACACTAACAATCCTTTTTCTGCGATCGCCATATCAAGCAATGTTGGTTCGCCAACGATAGCAAAATCAATTTTTGGTAATTCGTTCCAGACTAATTCAACGCCGCCCGTTCCTGAAATTTCTTCTTCTGCTGATGCAAGAAATACAACGTTGAATTTCAAATCGCTCTCACCATAGAAATATAAGAAAGTCATCATGAGCGACACCAACGGTCCGCCTGCATCGTTACTTCCTAATCCATAAAGCTTGCCGTCATCGATACTGGCATTATATGGATCACGGGTGTACGCAGGGTTTGGTTTTACTGTGTCGTGGTGTGAGTTTAATAGTATTGTGGGTTTAGCAGGATCAAAATGTTTGTTTTTCGCCCACACGTTGTTGCCTGTTCGCTTCGTTTCTATATCGTAGTGCTTAAAGAAACTTTGAATCAATGAAGCAGTCTTATCTTCTTCCTTGCTGAAGGATTGAATGCTGATGAGTTGTTGAAGTAATTCGACAGCTATTGGAAAAAGATGCTCTTTCATACTAAGCGGTGATCAGGGTGCCTTTCGTTTCATAACTTGTATTGGCAACGAGATGCGTGTGTTCACCAATCAATACTTCTTTCACGCCAGAACGAATAGCTGTAAATGCGTTCTCGAGTTTTGGTAGAATACCATCATGAAAAGATCCTTCCTTTAAAAGTCTTTTATAAAGTTCTCCATTCAGGTTGCGAATCACTGACTTTGGATCGTTAACATCTTTAAGCACACCTTCTTTTTCGAAACAAAAGATGAGGCGAATGTCAAAGTGTTTACTCATTGAGACAGAGAGAACAGATGCAATTGTATCGGCATTGGTATTTAGGATTTCGCCATTTGCATGTGT
>DASYTA010000519.1:0-11625 GCA_036002745.1 Cyclobacteriaceae bacterium
GTCCCCCTCGAAGCCCTTGATTTGAGCACGGATTTTGGAATTATCGCCCTTTAGATTGAATGAGATTGTTTCGCCAGCTTGATAGATGGCTTCTTTATATCTGTTCTTATGAAAAAGTAGCTTTTGGCCGATGCAGTCAAAAACCAGAGCTAAAAGTGCAACGGTAAAGAGAAATCTCAATTAAAATTTAGATTTTGGTTTAGAGTGAGATGAATTTTTCTTGAAAAAAGTTCTAATGAGAATTTTGGTGTTCGACTTTATAAAATCGCTCTTCCAGCCTATAAAAACGGCCTTACCTTCATGTCTTCGTCACGTTTCTTTGTTCAAAAAAAGAAACATCTATGAACCAACAAACCATTACCATCAACGATCAGAGGCGCTACGACCTTGACTGGCTTCGACTTATAGCTATCATCATTTTACTTTTCTTTCATACCGGCATGTGGTTTAATACCTGGGGCTGGCATGTAAAAAACAACGAAACCACCACCTCATTTCAATATTGGATGATTTGGTCGCACTTCTTTCGAATGCCTTTGCTACTTTTCATTTCGGGAGCGGGCACGTACATGGCTTTGGGAAAACGAACGCCAACGCAATTCAGACGTGAGCGTTTTAAGAGACTATTTATTCCCTTAGTGTTTGGAATGTTTGTGATCGTTCCTCCTCAGATTTATTACGAGCACATTAAAGAATACAGCGGCTATTGGGATTTCTATAAAACTGTTTTCAATTTTGTTCCTTACCCAAAAGGAAGTTTTAGCTGGCACCACCTTTGGTTCATTTTGTATCTATTGATTTATTCGCTGCTGGCTTTGCCACTGCTCACTTATCTTCGCTCTGATAGATCAGCGAAATTCAAGCAGAAAGTTTTCTCTTTATTATCTAGCCCCGCAGGACTGCTTTTCATTCCCTCTATCTTGACGTTGCTTTCACAAATTATTTTGAGACCCTTCTTTCCTGAGGAGACACACGATTTGATCAAAGACTGGGCTTACTTCACTTTCTATTTTTCGTTTTTTATTTTCGGTATCCTCTGTTATTCAAATACTAATCTGTGGAATGCAATAGGTCAAAATAGAAGGTATTTGCTCATGGCATTAATTTTTATACTCATTCCATTTTATTCCTGCTACTTCCATTTTAGAGAATTGATTGCCTTACCTTGGACTATCGAGACAGTGGAAAGAATTTTTGACGTGACCGCAATTTTTGTGAGCTGGTTTACCGTGATCACCATTATCGCTTACGGTCAACACTATTTAAATAAATCGCACAAGTGGCTATCAATTGCCAACGAAGGATTGTATCCATTTTACATTTTGCATCAAACCGTGATCATTGCAATCGGCTATTACATTGTACAATTGCCGTGGGGAATTGCTGCCAAATATTGGACGATCAGCTTCCTTACTTTAATAAGCTGTGTTGGATTTTACCTCGCGCTGATACGACCTTTTAACGCGATGAGATTCTTATTTGGAATGAAACCGAAGCTAGAAAAAATTTCTTAGCTCTTTTTAAGCCCGTTCACCAGCATATCGGCCAACTGTTGACCTAACATTTGTGGGTCGATATTGCTGCTGGGGTCATACCAAAGAGGCATCCAGTTGAGCGAAGAGAACAAAGTCATTACCGCAAGCTTCTTATCGATGTTGCTTTTGAACTCGCCTTTCGTTACACCTTCTTCGATGATCGTTTTGAATCGGTTGATATAATTAATGCGCATCAAAAGAAAATCGCGAAGAAAAGGTTGGCTTAAATGGCGATGCTCATTCATAAAAACTGCCGAGGCAGTGAGGTCTTTAGCCATCACTTGAATGTGGCCGATGATTCCGTTCTTTAGTTTCTCGCTAGCCGAGGTTTTTTGCTTCTCAACAATATCAAGAGACTTACGAAATTCAGCAGCCATGTCGAAGCACAGGTTCTGCAAAATTTCTTCCTTTGATTTGATGTGCGAGTACAAACTTGCTGCTTCAATGCCCAATTTCTGAGCGAGGTCGCGCATACTTGCCGCTGCATACCCTTTTTCGCGAAATAGCTCCGCTGCGCTTCTAATTACTTGTTCTTTGCGGGAAAGATTCTCGTTCGTGCCTATCATTCGAATGTTTAACTAATACGGCAAAGATATTTTATAATTAGCTTTGAAGCTATATGTCAAGCACAATGAATTTCAGTTCGCTAAAAGAATACTTTTACAGGCTATACAATGCATGCTTGCTGCGACTGCTTATTACGATAGGTGTGTTTTTGGTTATCTACTATTTGTCTCTTTCTGGTTCGATTTCACCTTATATAAGGGAAGAATCCCTTGTGGACTTTTTGCGATTCACCTATCTCGTCTTGATATTGATAACGCTAACGATTGTTCATTTGGAGGTTTATAAAAGATTGAAACATCATTCTCAACTGGTGGGATTGGGTAAGAAACTGGACCATTACTATTTAATTGTGAAAACGAGAATGAAGACTATCACAGGGATTTCTCTTTTTTTAGCAGCAGGATTATTGTTTACAGGGCACGAATGGTTCACTATTTATTTTGGAGGGATGATTGGTTGGTTTCTGTTTCAATGGCCAACGCCCAGGACAGTGAGCAGGCAATTGAAGTTGAAAGGTGATGAACGAACTATGGTTATAACGAAAGGCGATGCATTTGAATTTTAATACTTGATTCTGGATGCCAGAAATTTTCAAGCAACCAGAATCCAGTATCAGGTATGTCTAAAAACTTACCCCAAAACTAAAGGCATTCAACTGCGGACCTTTATTATCAACAAATAAATTGTTGATGTCATAGTTGAAGAAAAAATCTACGTCATCAAATCCAAGCTGAAGTCTCACACCATAGCGTAAATTAGTGAGGTAGTAATTGTCGTGATGGTGTTCTTTCTTTTTATCGCCATTCTCAGTGTACACTTGTTTTGTGTAACTATCGATGAGGTAACCTGCATATGGGCCTAACCCAATTCTAAACCCTGATGCTCCGTGCCCATCGAAGAAACTTGGCTTTCTCCTATTTCCCCCGAAATCATATACGGGCACCAGCGAAAGATTAACGATTGCGGCAGTCAGTTTTCTTTTTGTGAAATTATAGTTGCGTTGATCTAGTTCAAAGTAAACTCCGTTGTCGTCTTTGGTCATCGCGACTTGGGCATTTTCAAATTTAAAATTGTACCAGCTCACACCACCGCCCCATTCTAAGAAAAACTTACTTGTCATTCGGGTGCGGTAGATAGAGTTGAGGCCAACGTACCACGAACCCCACGGATGCACCGTGTGTAAGCTGTTGCTTGAGCTCGGCGATGATCCGTTGCTGATATAATTGTTAATACCAATATCTACATTGAACGAATTCCGCGTTCTCCTGCCATGGTATTTATGTTTTTCAATAGTCGGAGGTTCGCTAGATTCAGTGGGAGCCACTTCATTGGTAGAGGCGACTTCTTTCAGCGAGTCTTTTTTCAAAAATTCGGAAGAGAGCTTATTCAGGCGACTGGAGTCACGAACTTCTAGTTTATAGATCATGTCATCCATCAACTTTTGGAAATTGTATTTTTTCATCGTCTCCAAATCTTTCTTGTCTTTGATGGCGAAGATTACTTTACTCCCATCACCTACTTTAATCACCACCGTGTCGGTTGCATCTTGGGCAAATGTAGAGGTAGTAAGGATTAGCGTTATTAAAAGAATTACTGTCTTTTTCATTTTGATTTTTTTGTTTGCCTACTGATTTTTATTCTTCTTGAAGTTCAGGGCGAAGATTTCATTCTTTATTTCATGAACTGGTCCATCACCATTTTTTACTTCACGAGCCAGGTTCCAAACTTTTTTTAATCCAGTGCTTTTCTCTTCACCCGCTGTGGCCACAGGTTGCTCAGAAGAAATGTCGTCAAGAGTAAATTCCAATTTGATTGGCTTCTGTTTAGTAGATGCAATTGTTGTGGGCGGAGTTGCTTTCGTATTTATAATTTCTTTTTCTTCCTGAATATTTTCTTTTACTACGGCTACTGTTTGTTCTTTTTCAATCACTATGGAAGGTGTCAATGTCTCTTCATTTTTCTTTTGACTATCATTATGTGAAAGAGCAAGCTGTGGTAATGCGTTCGGTGATTTTTTAGTATTGCTTGGTCTTACTTCTTTTTTCTTTTCTACAGATGAAATTTGTGGAGCACTCTTTTCTTTCATTGAATCTTTATTGGATTTCTTCGTTGCAAGTATTTGCTCGTTGTTTTTATTATCCAATTGCGACCATATGATAACAGAGATAAGCGCACCTGCTATTAAAATAGCTGCGGCAATTCTCCAAATCGCTACATTATTTTTTTTTGAAAGATTCGCTTCAACTTTCGCCCACGCCTCTTCCGATGGTGGAAGAGTATGACCTTCCAACTTGTCTTTGAAAAACTGATCAATCTTATTTTCCATATCAATTCGTTTTTTGAATCAATTCCTTTTCTATTTCCATTAATTTCTTTTGTAGAAGCGCTCGTGCTCGACTTAGCTGCGACTTGGATGTGTTTTCACTGATGCCAAGTTGATCGGCAATCTCTTGGTGTGAAAAACCATCGATGGCATGCATGTTAAATACGGTGCGATATCCCACAGGCAATTCCTCAATTATCTTCATCAAGTCATCAGCCTCTAGTTGGTTGTCCAGCTTATGGTAATCTGGTTCGTAAGCAGCGGCTTCGATGTCCATCTCCAAATACATATTTTTATTTTTGCGGAGGTAGGTAAGTGACTCATTCACCACTACACGCCTGATCCACCCCTCAAAACTTCCTTCGCCTTTGAACTGGCTAATCTTCTCGAAAATTTTTGTGAATGAGGCAATCAACACATCTTCAGCTTCCATGCGGTCTTTCACATAGCGACAGCAAAGCGAGTACATTTTACCAGAGTAAGTCCGGTAAAGTGTCTGCTGAGCCTCGCGGTTGTGCCGCTGGCAGCCTTCGATCAGTTCTGTTTCTTTTGCGCGGTAAATTTGAAACCCCATTTAGCCTTTTACATAGGGGAGATGCAAAGTTAACGTGCGGGGTTGCACGAGGGTTAGATTATTTTTAAGGTATAAGAAGCCTTGAATTTATTTGGATTGACTTGAAATTTGTCTTATCCACAAAGGAAGATCATCAAATAACTTTTTCATAATTACTTCAGACTGCTGAACGAACTGGTTGATATTTCCATAAGCTTCGCCTGTTTGGTTTCCGACTAAATCGCTGACGCTACGAAGAATGAGTATTTTCTTATGGTTCCTTTTAGCGGTGTAAGCAATAGCCCCTGATTCCCAATCTCCGGCCACGGCATGATATTCTTTTTTGAGGAAACTAATTTCTTCGGGTTTCAGATCTTTGTCGGCAGAAACAAGTAATGTTTTTCTTACTTGTACAGGATAACTTTTTCCAAACCAACTTAAATCGATTTCAGTTGTATAATCGGCAATAGCTTCTTTCGAATCGCCCATGGCTTCTGCTATGTCATAAATAATAGTGCGATCAGCCAGGATGACTTCATTTCGTTTCACCTCACCTTCAAACCCACCGCACGTGCCAAGATTAATTAGAATTTCAGGATTGAATTGATCGATCACATATTGCGTTGCCCCGGCTGCCGCTACTTTTCCCCAACCTTCGTGAAAGACCAATACTTTCTCTTTTTCAAATTCCTTAAAGAAATATTCTCCCCATGGTGAGGAAGCAAATTTTTCATTCGGGAATATCAACTTTGTTGCTCGCCATTCGATGTTGGCAGAGACGATCACCGCGAATTTAATTTTGGATTGCGAAAAAGAAATTCTGAAGGTTGATAAAAGAAGAACAACACCAACTGCTGCCCTTCGCCATGAGCCAAGAAATCTTATGCCTGAATCCATATCTCCTTTTTTTGATGTAGGAAAAGATATTGCTTTTTTCTGGATTCTCGAGACTAGATTCTGGTTAGTGGAATTTTCCAGAAACCAAAACCTGAGCAAGCATCAATTTTTCTTTATCACTTCAGGATGTCCCTGGTATTTTACGGAGCCGGTGAAATCAGTTTCTATTTCCACAGTCTCACGCGCATTCACACGGGCCCGACCCATCTCACGTGCATTCACAATGGCGTGACGAACTTCATAACCACTTGCTTTTAGTTGAGCAATCTTATTTACGTCTGCCTCCAATAAATCGCCATCGCCATCCAATTCAAAAACCATGGGGCCGGACAAATCGAGTTGCAAGTTGCGTGCTTTAAAATTTGCGTCACAGGTCATTGCACCACGTAAAGCAATATCCATGGACTCTTCATTGAAGCCATCAATACGCACTTTGCCAGCGCCTTTCACTTTTAATTTGGTAAGGTTAGGCATAGAAATAATTATTTTCACAGGCTCATCATCGATATGCTTCAGCCAGTATGTTTTACTGCGAGTGCGATAATCAATTTCCAATCGTTCACCTGACTGGTCTACTTTAAATCTTTTTTTCTCGCGTTCAGTGCCCTGCATCTCCACCGAATAAACATCGCTTTGGCGAATGATCAAGTTAAAAATTCCCGAGATGTTCAATTCATTAAAATCTTTAAACCCGAATTGATCATTTAGCTGCAACGCCTTGCTTTCAGTAGGTTGTGAGCAATCGATGCACTCGAATCCATGCTCCGTCATTTTCCATTTTTTATCAAAGTTGGAATCACGGTACCCTTCATAGTCATGGTAGTTGTTGTCGATCAATCGCCACAATTCTTCGCTGATGATGAACTCTGTATTGTAAGGGATGAAAAGGTCCATCTCCAAACGTTGCGCTCTGAACTTTGCATCTTTATTAAAAGTAATGTTCGAATCGAAGGTGATTATACTGTCCGCTTGCTGCACATTATAAGTAACCATCTGCGCATTTTCAATCGCCTTCTTGTGATTCGGTCCTTGCGCTATGAAACGCTGCACTAATTTTAACTGCTTGCCGTCATATCCTTTTAGGGTTAGGTCAGTGACACGATAATCGTCCAGACCGGTTTCATTCACCTTAAACACCATCGTTTTTCCGTTCACATCGAATGTCTTTTCCACTTTGTAATCACCGTCTTCCTTAAAAGATAAGATAATTCGTGGAAGAGAGAGACCAAGCGTGACGACACTTACAAAAAAGAGAACAAACAACGTCCACCCAACAAACGGCCTGAATACAATCTTCCGGGCAATGATAGAACTGCCAAGCATTTGAATGAACAATGAAGGAATTAATGCTACAAGGAATGCGGCAACAATTGTCCATGTCGAGAATGTTGCTTTGAATGCTTCAATAGGAAAGCTTATTCCATCCGTCAGGTGCCAGTCGGCTGGAAGAGAAGAAGAAAGTATTCCAAAGAATATTCCAAATGCTAATACTATCGAAAGCACAAGAGCAATTCCAATTAACAAAATGACTACTCCTATCATGATGCGGAACACGTCTATAAGCACCTTGAATATTGGCCCGAGAATTTTTGCAATGAAATGTAAGACGGCAGCCAACATGCGGAAAGGAAACAGGATAATTCTAGCAAGTGTACTCTCTTCAGCATCTTTTTCATTCAAGCTTTTCTTGACAGTTGATTCAATGTTGGAAAGAGTAACCGGCTCTCCCTGCATTTCCATTTTTTCTGTAATGGTTTTTGCTTCAGGGATTGAAACCCACAATATGATATAAAGGATGATCCCAAAACCACCAAAGAAGGTAAGGATCACAAACAGGATTCGGATCAATACTTTATCCGAGCCAAAGAATGCTGCGATACCTCCTGCTACGCCACCCAACACTTTACTCTCTGGATTGCGATACATCTTTTTCACTCCAGCTTCTTCTTCCAGTGCTTCAACGGGAAGAGCAATCCAAAGAATGATATATACTATAATACCTCCACCGTAACCTAGCGTGAGTAATGCGAAAATTAATCGAGGCCACACCGGGTCAACTCCAAAATAATGGGCAAGTCCTGAACACACACCACCTAATATTTTATTGGATTGATCACGTACTAATTTTTTTGGCGCTGATGGTTCTGACGATTTTGCTTTAGCTTCTTTTTTGGGTTGGTCTCCAGCAAATTCGTTTTCTTCAGCTGCTTTGAAATCATTAACGTTCCCCATGATCACGATAAGCTGCGATACATCTTCAGCCGTGATCACTTGCTTTCCCTCGTTGAGCTTGGAAAGGAAAATTTCAGCAATACGATTTTCAATATCAGCAATGATCTCGCTACTGTCTTCAAAAGAACTGAAATAGCGATTAATCGAATCTAAATATTTACGAAGCGTGTCATAGCCGTCTTCTTCAATGTGGAAGATGATTCCGCTAACGTTGATGCTTAGTGTTTTTTTCATATAAGTAGGAGGTGAGGATTAAACTTTTGAGGTGGATTTGCTTTTGATCATTTCGGTTGAGTGCACAAGGTCATCCCATGTTTCGGTTAGACCTTGCAAAAATTTCTCTCCGTCAGCCGTGAGTTTATAATATTTGCGTGGTGGTCCCGATTTGGATTCCACCCACTTATATTCAAGAAGGCTGGCGTTTTTCAATCGCGTTAATAAAGGATAGAGTGTTCCTTCCACAACAATCATTTTGGCCAAAGTTAATTCGTCAAGCATATCTGAAGCATAAGTTTCCCCACGCGCTATAATATGCAAGATGCAAAACTCCAAAATGCCTTTTCTCATCTGAATTTGCGTGTTTTCAAGATTCATAGTCCGTCTTTTAAGTCCATCTATAGTACTTATACGGCGAAAGTACTATGCATGGCCAAGTACTGAATGAAAAAAATGTACTTTTTTTATTTTCCTCAAAATCTGAGTGTAAACACTGTTTTTACATCGGGCTCTGATTCTACGGTCAATGAACCGTTGTGCATTTGCATGATCTGGCGAGAAAGTGCAAGTCCAATGCCTGAGCCAGTCTTTTTGGTGGTGAAGAAGGGAACAAATATTCGGTTGATGGCTTCAGGAATAATTCCAGGGCCATTATCAATTACTTCAATGATGATCGATTGCTCCTCATATCTTCCGTTGAGCTCGATTTTGCCAGTTGGGTTTTGCAAGAGCGACTCCATCGCATTTTTCACAAGATTGATCAATACTTGCTCAATCATTTCTGCATCAGCCTGAACGGTAAGATAATCCGAACTGCAAGAACTGGAAAACTTGATAGTGGTTTTCTTCAATTCTTGACGCATGAACTGCGCAGTTTTTTCAATCAGCTCCTTTAGCAGCACCGTTTTTATTTTCGGTTGTGGTAATGAAGTGTACTCGCGATAGGCGTCAATAAATTTGATCAATCCTTTACTTCTATTTTCAATCGTGGCGAGACCTTCACGCAAGTCTTCAGCAGCGTCTGTTCGTAGCTCATAATCTTTTTCTTTCTTGATCATTTCATGATCTAAGATTTCACGAAGGGTTGACGTGAGCGATGAAATCGGTGTGATGGAATTCATGATCTCATGACGCAACACGCGCGTAAGATTTTGCCACGCCTCGAGTTCTTGCTTTTGAAGTTCCGTTTGAATGTTTTGCAACGTCATTAACTTCACCACATTTCCGCGGATGCGCATTTCCGTGGATTGTATCGTTAATAAAAATTCGTTGGTCTTATATAATACACTTTTTCCTGGCTCAACTTCATTCAATGCATTGAAAAGCTTTTCATTTTTTTCTTTCAGCTCCGAGATATTTTTCAAGTTAGCCGCATTCACAAATCGTTTGGCATTGGCATTCATCAACTGCACATTGCCTTCGTGGTCAAATGAAATAATCCCAGTGCGCACTTGCTGCACCACCGTATTTAAGTATTGCCAGTTTTCTTCTTTCTCCGATCTCGCCTTGCGAAATGCTTCAAGCACTTCGTTGAACGCTTCGTTGAGATCTTTGAAGCTTTTGCCAAGTTTATTGTCGGCTGCAAACCCTGAAATAAAATCAGAATAACGAACAGACTCTAAAAACCGGGTGAGTTTGCGATTGGTTTGAGATGTAAAACGATAGAGTTCCCACAATTGAAAGAATATTATCATTAACATGAACCCAGCGGCAAAGACCATGTTCGGTTGACTGAGCATGAAGATGAATAAGGCGATTACTGCGCCTAAAAGGATTACCCTAAAAATAATTCGGATGCGAAAGTCTTTCATAAATTAGTCCATAGTCAACCGTCTACGGTCGACAGTCAATGTCCGCAGTCTAGAAACCGAGCACTGTTGACTGTGGATCGTTGACAGTGGACATTCAAAGTCCATGTTTCTCTAATCTTCTATAAAGTGATGAACGCGTAAGACCGAGTTCGGTTGCGGCTTGGGTGATGTTGCCGTTATATTTTTTCAGTACTTTTCTTATTAATAATTTTTCAACTTCTTCAAGATTAAATGCTTCGAGGTTGAGACCTGCTTCACTTTCTTTAACATTCGTAGCATTCAAATTGAAATCTTCAGGTTGTAAAACGGTGGAGGCACTCATGATCACAGCGCGTTCAATCGCGTGCTGTAACTCGCGAATGTTGCCAGGCCATGAATGTTTGTTCATTCGTGCAATAGCTGCATCACTGATCTTTGCAATGGTCTTACCATATTTGGTAGCATAGCTCTTCAAGAAAAAATGCGCGAGTAATGGAATATCTTCCGGACGTTCGCGCAACGGAGGGATTTCAATTTCGATGGTATTAATTCGATAAAGCAAATCCTGACGAAATTTATTTTCTTTCACCATTTCATAGAGCGGCATATTGGTAGCACAGATCAAACGAATGTTGATGGGCACTTCTTTATTTGCGCCCACGCGACTTACTTTTCTGTTTTGCAAAACCGTGAGCAACTTAGCTTGCAATGGCATGGAAAGATTTCCGATCTCATCGAGAAAAAGAGTTCCATTGTTGGCTAATTCAAATCGACCTACACGATCTTCTTTTGCATCAGTGAATGATCCTCTTTTGTGACCGAAAAGCTCGCTTTCAAAAAGTGTTTCTGTCACAGAGCCCAAATCAACTGCTGCAAAGGATTCATTTTTACGAATAGAGTTTCTATGAATAGCCCGAGCGATCATTTCTTTTCCTGTTCCATTTTCACCGAGGATCAAAACGTTAGCATCAGTTTGTGCTACTCGCTCCACCGTTTGAAAGATCTTTTGCATCGCCTGGCTTTGCCCGATGATGTCGCTAAATTTTTCATTGAGCGCCTGATTGATCTCCTGGTTTTTTATTTTTAACGTTTCAATTTGATCTCGCGATTCGCGCAAACGCATGGAAGAGAAAAGGGTAGCCAGTAATTTTTCATTCTCCCATGGTTTCAAAACAAAATCAGTAGCACCGGCCTTGATCGCCTTCACTGCCATCTGTACATCTCCATAAGCGGTGATCAATACCACCACGGAAGAGGGGTCGATATCTAATATTTTTTGCAGCCAATAATAGCCTTCGCTGCCGCTGCTCACATCCTTAGTGAAGTTCATGTCGAGCAAAATCACATCGTAATCTTCATTAGCCATGAGCGTAGGAATACTTTCAGGATTTTTCTCAATGTCTACTTGAGAGAAGTGGCGCTTGAGGTACATCTTAGCGGCTTTCAACAGATCTTCGTTATCGTCAACGATTAAAATTTTTCCGTGCTTATTCTCGGTCATAGACATGAATG
>DASYTA010000520.1:0-4252 GCA_036002745.1 Cyclobacteriaceae bacterium
ACCGATCACGTTAAAGCCAGCTTCTGTCATCGCTTGTGCAGCTTTCAACGAACTACCTCCGGTAGAAATCAAATCTTCAACGAGCACTGCCTTTTTTCCTTTGTCCACCTTTCCTTCGATGAGATTTCCCATACCATGTTCTTTTGGTTTAGGACGAACGTAAACGAAAGGAAGTTCCAGAAGATCGGCCACCAAAGCACCTTGCGGAATTCCGGCTGTAGCAACTCCCGCAACATATTCTGCTTGCGGAAAATTCTTACGAATAGCAGCGGCCAATGATTCTTTTACATACTTTCTGATTTCGGGATAGGAGAGAGCCAAACGGTTGTCACAGTATACCGGTGATTTCCACCCGGAGCTCCAAGTAAACGGATTTTTGTGATTTAGTTTTATTGCCCCGATTTCAAGCAGCTTATTAGCCACAGTCGTAGCAGCGGATTCTTCGATTTTGATCAAACTCATGCCGCAAATTAAAATGAATCACGGAATATTTCACTTTTATAGTACATGGGGTTGGTTGAATGGAAATATTTTATGTTTTTGCATACAATAGTGGTTCATGGATTTATTTGTCAACGATATTCCTCTTAAAATTCTGAAGCCTGGCGAAGGACCAGAGCCAGGATCGGTTAATTATGAGATCAAAGCTTCATCAGAGCCTGTAACGAAAGCCAAGCTGATTAATCACGTTTGGGTGAATGAAGCCAGCCTGATGGATTTGGATCTGATCTTGGATTTAATCAACTCAAAAGTGCCCATGCACCTTCTTTCACTGGCCGTCACCGTGAAAGATTATGACGCTGCTAAAACCTATTTAAAGAAAAAATTCAAAGTAGTGAAAGCAGCGGGCGGTCTGGTGCGCAAGAAGGATAAGGTCTTGATGATATACCGCATGAAGAAATGGGATTTACCCAAAGGGAAAAAAGAAAGCGGTGAAAGAAGTAAGAACACCGCAGTGCGTGAAGTGGAAGAGGAGTGCAATGTGGAGGTGAAGATCGGAAAGAAGATATGCACGACATGGCACACCTATACCATGAACAAGAACAGCATGATCAAAAAGACCCGATGGTATTTAATGGATTTAGTTGATGATTCGCGCAGCCGCCCTGCAGTAGAAGAAGATATTGAAGAACTTCGTTGGATGACGCAAAAAGAAGTTTATCACGCGCTCGAAAATTCTTACCGTTCTATACGGTTTGTATTTGAAGAATATTACAAGAAAGAAAAAATTAAGAGCTAGGCTGTTTAAAGTTGGTAGGGCAGAAAAGCAGAAACATCTCCCTTGTAACGATGCACCTCACGAATGATCGAAGAATTGATTGGAGCAAATTTTGGTGAGGTAATCAAAAAAACAGATTCTAGTTCACTATTTAAACTTTTATTAATCTGCGCAATGCTATTTTCATATTCAAAGTCAGTGGTGTTACGCAGACCTCTCAATAAATAGTTTGCGTTATTTTTTTTAGCGTATTCAGCCGTTAGTTCGGAATATGTCTGAACTTTTATCTGTGGATATTTAGTAAATGTTCCTTTTATTTTCTCAACCATAAGCTCAATAGGAAAATAGCGTTGGCTCTTGGTGCTGTTATATCCTATGGCAATGATAATCTCGTCAAACAAAGCGAGACCTCGAAGCACGATGTCTTCGTGACCTTTTGTGAAAGGATCGAATGATCCAGGAAAAAGCGCGATACGTTTCATCAGACATTTAACAGTTGAAGGGAGTAGAGATCAAAGAAATGATGCTCCTGCACTTCATCAAACAGGTAACTAAATTTTAAATAATTGGGTCTCTCGCCAAACTTTACGTTACGAATGTATTTAGCAAGTTCTTGATAGTGTGGAGAGTTTTTTCCGATATATCCCCACAAAATAATTTCACTGTTATGCTGGTCCATGCTCAATCCATTCAACACCAGCATGATGTACTTTACGTAATCGGGAAATTGTTTGATAGCAAACTGATTATAGTAAATTAATTTTCCGTTCTGAGCAGAAAGCACATGAAGTTTAAATCGATCTACATAAATGTATAATGGATTTTCTTTCCTATTCGATTGTTTCAGCACTCCTTCAATCAATGCTGTTGATTGATGAAAAAAAAGATGTGATGTGTTTTTATAGATAGAGCTCAGCCAGGTATAAAGGTCTTCCTGTATTGCAAATACGGTTACCGAGTTGCCAGTGGTATTCTTGCAAGAAATCACCTTTTCCTTTGATTCATCAATGGTGGCATTAAACTTCAAATAATTGATGGCGCTGCCTTCAACGAATAGTGATTCAGGGATTTGGCAAAACTTATTATTCTTGATACCAATCTTTACGCTCTTCCAAAACCCAGCCTTCAATAATGCGTGGGCATCAAATAAGTCTTTTAACGTTTGTAGTAACTCAGTATGAGATTGTACATTGCCCATCGCATAATCTTCAAGAATCAACATCCGGTTATCCTTGCTATCAATAACGGCAACTTGAAAATCTTTGGGGCCAGTTTGAATCAGTAAATCATATTGATGAAGGAGATCTTCATCAAAGCGATCGTCTTTAACTTTCTTGATCAGCTTATAAGTGGCGGTGGCAGTTTGCAAATCAATTGTTTTAGAAGGCTTCGTATTGCAATAATAAAAATTTTCGCGGGTTAATCGTAATCTTTAGACCTTAAAATAGCCACTAAGTGATGTAATCTTCGATGGATGATCAATGAGCTTGAATATCCCGTGACGTTGATCGACAGGTAGTTTTTCGATTTCGTTCCAGGTCATGAACCTCACCGCTTTAATGATAGATGGGCTTCCAGGTTCAGGATCTGATCCAACGTTCAATTCACCATTCAGAGGAAAAACTTCAAAGAAAAGCTCGATGGCATGAAGTGGATGTTGGATGAACTCACAAGCGAACAAGAATTTTCCAATTTCTATAGACAATCCAACTTCTTCATTGAATTCGCGAGCAAGACAATCCTCAGCTCGTTCGCTCATTTGAATTCCTCCGCCGGGAGGTGACCAGAAATCACTTGATGAAATTCCGGTGTGATTTACCATGAGCAGTTCATTATTTTTTACGCAAATGCCGCAAGCCCTAACCCGCAACCGGTTTCCGTAAAATTTTTGAACCTCCTTCTCCATTTAAGCGTTACTAAACATGTACTCAAATTAAACTCTAATTCCTTTTAATCGTAAATTTGATCTATGAAACTTTCTACGTTGTTGATCGCTTTTCTTTTAGTTGAAGGCCTTTCAACAGTTAGTGCTCAAACATTGTCAACAGGAGCAGCTCTCACTTGGGAAGACAATGCATTTGATTTTGGTGAAATAATAGCCGGCGAGAAAGTGGAGCACACATTTAAATTTTCAAATACTGGCACTGAACCACTGGTGATCACCAATGTTCAGGTTACTTGCGGATGTACAACGCCTAAAGGTTGGCCTCGCGATCCTATCGCTCCGGGAAAGAAAGCTGAACTTGTTGTACAATTCAATAGCGCTGGTAAAATAGGAAGACAAAATAAAGTAGTTACTGTAATATCAAATGCTGTAGAAGGAAACAGACAGGTTACTTTTACTGCAACAGTTTTGGAAAAGAAGGCCCAGAATTGATCTTGGTAACTTGACCTGCTTACTTTTTTGTTACGATCGAATAACACAACGATCCCCATCCGAGTAACATCAACACACCTCCGAGCGGAGTGATTATTGCAAATGTGGTTGTATTAGTCAAAGCAAATAGATAAAGGCTTCCGCTAAAGATTACCACCCCAACAAATATTAAAAGAGAAGCCCATTTAATAGTTGCTCCTAACTTCTCCATTAATAATCCTATGATCAAAAGTGCTAAGGCGTGATAAAATTGGTAGCGCACTGCCAAGTCGTAAGTTTCTACTCGACCATTTTGAAGTAGGATTCCTTTAAGAGCATGCGCTCCAAAGGCGCCTAAAGCAACACCAAACAGCCCTAGGAGAGAGCCATACAAAAGGGTTTGTTTTTGATTCATTTACTTTTTTGAATTTGTAATGTTAAAGAAAATCAAAAGATTGATTTCAAGTCTTCTGTTTCTTTTTCTTCGCTGCGGGGAAAAGAATGTTGTTCAGAATCAGGCGGTATCCCGGTGAGTTAGGATGGAGATTTAGATCAGTTGGTTCTTCACCCACTTGATGTTGGTAATCCTCAGGGTCATGGCCTCCGTAATAAGTCCAGAAGCCTTTACCCATCACTCCATGAATATATTTAGCCTCACTGATGGATTTGGTTTCGCC
>DASYTA010000521.1:0-6285 GCA_036002745.1 Cyclobacteriaceae bacterium
CGAAACAATTTGGTTGAAAGCATATCTTACCGAAGGGGCGAGTCATAAACCGTCAGAGTTAAGTCGTACGGTTTACGTAGAGTTGATCAATGAACAAGGGCGGTTGGTGAGTCAGTTAAAACTTTTCACCAGAAATGGTTCAGCCGCAGGAACGATCTCGTTATCAGATTCACTTTCTTCAGGTAACTATCTGGTGCGGGCTTATACCAACTGGATGAAAAACGGAGAGGAAGATTATTTTTTCCACCGTTCAATAAATATCTGGAACACTAAAGCGAAGCCTTCTATCACAAGCAAAGAAGAAAAATCTCCGGACGTTAAATTTTTTCCAGAAGGTGGAGATCTTGTTTATGGAATTTCCAGCAAGGTGGCTGTTAAGGCGGTTGGTCCTGACGGTCGCGGGAGAAAAATTAGTGGTAAAATTGTTGATGAATCGGTTGCGATAGTTAGCGAGTTTAAGTGCAATCAATTTGGCATGGGAGCGTTTTCTTTTTTGCCTCAAAAAGGAAAAACCTACAAAGCTATTATTGAAAATCAACCTGAAATAGATCTGCCTTCCATAAATGAATCTGGATTAGTGATGGCGGTAGACAATATCTCAGACTCAAGTAATGTGGTGGTGATTATTAAAACCACTGATTACAAACAAATCAAAACAATTAATATTCTCGCGCAAACACGGGGGATTGTTTGTTACGCAGCTCGCACGAACCTATCAGCAAATGTTCTGAAGGCAAAAATTCCAAAATTGAAATTTCCCGACGGAGTAGCACAGATTACGATTATGGATGACAATGGATTACCGCTTGCTGAAAGGTTGGTGTTTATAAATAATAAGGAGCAATTGAGCATTGAAATTACTTCTAATAAAAGAACATACGCACCAAGGGAATTGGTAACTCTTCAGATAAAAGCAACGGACTTCAATGGGGAACCCGTTGCTGCTGATCTCTCACTAGCTGTGTGCGATGATTCACAAATGCTCGTTGATGATGACCGCGAAACAATTACAACCTACCTCTTGCTTTCTTCTGATCTTCGAGGATTCATTGAATCTCCGGGCTACTATTTCAATCCAACTCATAAAGACCGTGCGGAGGCACTTGATCAGCTCTTACTTACTCAAGGCTGGAGAAGATTTTCTTTCAAAAAGGCGATGGCGCCAGACTGGCAGAAACCCCAATTCCAAGTGGAACGAGGATTGAACATTAATGGTAGGATGATTGGTACATACAGTAAGAAACCGACTGCAAAAGGCAAGGTAACTTATCTTCCATTTGCCCGGGCAAAGGACATAAGGGTAGTTCAAACTAATTCTGCTGGAGATTTTGAGATAAATGATGTCATTTATTTCGATCAAGCGAAGGCATTGCTTCAGGGAGAAACGGAAAAAGGAAGTAATCGCGTAAAATTGGTAATCAATAGTCATGATTTTTTGCCCACTCATTTTCCGATATTTCCTTTATACGGAAACACTGAGTTCGAAAAAAAAATTATTTCAGAAAATGTTGAGAGGAAGATTGATAAATCAGACAACATAAATGAAAAGACAACAATGTTGAAAGAAGTTGAGGTTGTACGCCAACGCCAAAATTTCGATAGAAGCTTGTACGGAAGAGGTTCGGTTAACGAACAGGTAGCAGGCAAACCACATTTGGAAAACTTGATTCATCCACTACAACTCCTTCAAGATGTTTCCGGAGTCAGGGTTACGGGTGGGGGACAAGATTGGTTTGTTCAAATACGAGGTGGTGGAAATCCTTTCAATGGCACACCATTAATATTGATTGACAACCTGCCCGTAGACATTACTACTTTAAACATGATCCCGGTACATGATATTGAAAGTTTCATTGTTTGGAAAGGTGTTGATACTTCTATTTTCGGAGTCAGGGGAGCCAATGGCGTCATTGCCTTTTTTACGAAACAGGGCCCATCGGATTCGCCGCCGACTGAAGGAGTTCTAGCATTTAACGAGATGGGCTTTCAAGTTGAGCGAGAATTTTATGCGCCTAAATATGACGTAGAAGCTCCAGAGCAAAATAAGCCTGACAAACGCCCGACTTTATTTTGGGCACCGCATATTCAAACCAACAACGAAGGGAGGGCAACAGTGACTTTTTATAATCATGACGTAGAAACAACTGTAACTGGAGTTGTGGAGGGAATCTCGACGACAGGAGCACCAGGAGTTGCCACAGTTAAGTATCAAATCAAGAAAGATTAATTATTAGGTTTCGTCTTATAACGAATCCATAAAAAGTCTTTGTATATTTTTTTAACGGACTTCAATGTAAAGTGTGTTGCCAAGCGCTTGCCATAGCCTTCTTCCACATCAAATACACTTAGTGATCCGATCGTGCCATCGGCCAGAGGCGCTATAACCAGACTAAGTTCATCAATCAGTCCTGCCTTTAAGAAAGAACCATTAACATGGCCGCCACCGTCAATGCGCACGCGTTTTATTCCAAATAGTTTGTTCAGTTTTTCCAGAACCAACTCCAGATCTAATTCATTTTTGCCACCAAACACATAGGAAACATTCTTGGAGCGCAGGTGCTCCAAGTATTTGGCAGATACTTTTTCAGTTAGAACTTCAATAACGTGTTCTGTGGAAACCATATTGGTATCCCAAAAACATTTGCCTGATGGATCAATCACTACTGCAAAAGTCTTGGAGGACTGTTTTGCAACAAAATCTTTTTTTGAAAGGTCGCCCTTATAGCGAGCGAGATTGTATTTCCTCTTGCTCGAAAATTCCTGCATAGTGATCCGGCCCACCAGCCAGGCATCCGCTTTGATTTTAGCAGCAGGCTCTTCAAAATATTTATGATGATTCTTGTATCCCCAGATGGTTTGTTTGATGCGGCCATCCACCGAAATGAAAGAGTGGCAAATCACATAAGGTCTCATCGTTAATCCTGTTTGCGTTGTATAAAGTAGTCACGCTTCCTGAAGATTTCTTTTAAGGCTAGTGGATTGATAAGCACAACCTCTTCGTTAATTTTTCCTACAATGTACCGGCTTTCTTTTTCAGGTTGATAAAGCGTCAATGGATACGATCTGTTGCCAATATCATTGATCGCAATTTCCATCATAATTTTTTGAGCAAGATCGTTGCTATAATTTTTTACTTCCGTTGAATCCAAAATTCTTTCGGAGCGCAGTTGGAACAATCCATCCATAAAGCGATCGAGTTTTGTGGTGTCAGTAGCAATGCCTTCTATACTAAAGAATTTATCTTTAAATGATGCGACAAAACTCTGTCTTGTATCAGCTGGGTATTTTACTTCCAGGCTTTTAATATTCTGCCAATTGAAATTGAAGACTTGCTTGTTGCGCCAATCATTAGAGGCCAATTCAAAAATAGAAGCGACATACACACGATAGCCGGGAATGGTTACTACAAAAGGCTTCCCATCTTTCAATTGAAAATAGGTCTCTGTTTTTTGTGCATTGCCTCCAGCCCAAATTTCTTTTGAAAGAGAACCAGATTCAAAGCAAGAAATTTTTACCCCACTGGTTGCAATTTCTTTTTGCAACGAATCTTGTCCGCGATTAGCCACCTCGCGTTTGGCAATGGTTTGCTTTAATGTGGCGAAAAGCACCGTGATCATTTGTCGATCGGCCTCGTGTTTTTCATTCACTACCCATTTTGTTCCATTAAATTTAAGATCCGTTTTACCTTTATGCGATTCAAGAAGCACATGATCAATTTTGTCAAGGTTTTCGATCTGGAATAAATCTTTATCGACAGAGGATCCACTTTTGGTATTGGAGAAAACGAAAAGCACGAAAATGATGACTGTCATCACCGTTAAAGAAATCAAAAGCTGTATGTTCTTCTTTCGCTGCATTAGAATTTAGAATATTTTATTCTTCTGAAATAAGTTCGTGCTATTCCAAAGACAAGAAGTGCCAAAAGTGGTAATCCAATATTTATGACTTGCCAGAAGCTTCGCTCTTTTATTTTTTCTTTATCGAGCGGCCGTATTTTCACTTCTTTGTTGCGTGCATTGATCAAGCCGTCTTCGTCGGTAAGGTAAGCCACCATGTTCATTAGCAAATCCTGGTTGGCGAATGTGTACTTCGTGAAGGGATCGTATCCAAGCAGCTGCGGTTTCCCATCGCGTGGGTTCACGTCATTGCGAATGATGTCTCCATCGGCCACTACGATAATTTTTGTTGACAAACTTGCTTCCAGAAAATCGGAAGGATCAACACCTTCTGGCCTGAAACGATTTTTGTAAATAGAAGTAAACTTTCCCTCCAATAAATAAGCAAGAGGAATTTTTCCGTCGTTAAAATTGCCTTCTTTCAATTGCCTGCGAAGATCATCCACACCAACTTTCACAGGCGCAACCATTTTTCTTGAGTAAGGTGATGAAAATAGGAGAGGAGTCTTCTTTATACCAACAGCCTTTATTGTATCGATGCTGCTTGCGAATTTTGTCATTGAGGCATCAAGATTTCTTGTGATCGGATGATCAGCATATTGATTCACGAGCGGAAAGAAGGGCCAATCGAGTTGCATGATCTGCGGACGGTTACCCGCTGTACCCACTACGATAGGATATTTTCCTGACACACGATCTTCAATCAAATCCGGATTGATGCGAACTCCATACTTAAATAATTGATCATCCAAATTCAAATTGTATGGAAAAGAAAAATAATCTTCACGCGAGGCGCTGTCCATATTAGCTTCCAAGCGATCGAGTAGAAACAAAACTTTTCCACCGTGCATGATGTATTGATCAATCTTGTACTTATCGGCCTCCGAGAATTGAAATTTTGGTTTGGCGGCAATTAAGAGGTGATAACCTTCCACCTTTTGTTTTTTTGAAAGATCAACCTTGAAGACATCGTATTGCTCCAACAATGAATTATTAAAACTTGCGATTTGAAGACTATCTAACTCACCATGACCGCGTAGTAGCCCGATTTTCTTTCGGTTGTTGTTACTCAATTTGTAAATCGCGTTAGCAAGTTCGTACTCAGTTCCTTCGATGGATTCGTTGAGTACTTCTTGTGCATTCTGTGCCCGGTTTCCTTTCAACAACATTACACCAGTCTCAAATCCCTCGTATGAAACAAGCGCACCTGGGAATATAAATTTTTCAACCCTTTGTCCATTCTCATTTTCGATTACGTTCATCGGGGTGATTCCTTTCGAAGCAAGATCAGACATGAATTCGTTTCGTGCCTTTTGTCCTTGTGCCTGTGCTGGGTCGGTGAAAACAAATTTTACTTTGTTGTGCGAGTAAATTCTAAATTCCTCCAACGTTTCGTAAACAGATTTTTGAAATCGCTTAAACCCTGGATTGAGGTCACCTTCTAAAAAAACTTCAACAAAAACCTCATCTTCAAGATTTCTTAAAAGTTCTTTTGTTTGTGGTTTGATGGTGTAACGCTTCTCTTCAGTAAGATCAATTCTGAAAAAATACAAGGCAGCAAGACTATTCAACAGCACAACAAGAGCAATGCCATTGGCTAGTAGTAGAAGGTCGCCTGTTTTTTTACTGTTCAGCATTCTAATCTTTGAATCTTAATTTTCCAATTTTGAATTTACTACCATTGTCTACTTCCGATCACTGTTTTTGCTCCCAGCAACATCAATCCGGCCACACTTAAAAAATAAATAACGTCCCGGCTATCAATCAATCCTTTGCTTAAAGCTTCGTAGTGATAAAGAATTCCAAATTGTTTTACCGTCAAAGCCAAACTTCCTGAGAGTGTTGCCAGCGAATCAAAGCCGGTATAAAATATAAAACACAAAAACGCAGCAAGGATAAATGACACAATTTGATTGACCGTGAGCGATGAGGCTAAAACTCCTATCGCACAAAACACAAATGCCAGAAGTGAAAGCCCAATGTAAGAACCAATAACACCCGCTGTGTCAATATTGCCTACCGGGTTTCCAAGTCTGGAAATTGAAAAATAATAAATGAGCGATGGAAGCAAGGCGACTAGTGTTAACGCAAACGAGGCAGCGAATTTGCCCAACACAATATCCCAATCACTCAGTGGTTTTGTTAGGAGCAGTTCCATCGTTCCCATTTTATTTTCTTCAGCAAAACTTTTCATGGTAATGGCCGGAGTCAAAAAAATGAAAACGAAAGGCGCCATGGAGAATAAGGTATCCATGTCAGCAAAGCCATACTCAAGAACTGATGTTTCAGGGAATACCCAAAGAAGTAATCCTATGCCGGTGAGAAATACTCCGATAACCAGATAAGCAATGAGCGAGTTTAGAAAACTATTAAACTCCTTGGCGAATAT